>JAEUQQ010000016.1 GCA_016789685.1 Acidobacteriota bacterium
GGTCGTCGTGGTGGTCATCACGCAGCCTCCCTGGTGAGTTCGGCGAAGGCCTCGGCCAGCCCCGCCTGGCGCACTTCGATGTGAGACACGTCCGTATCGGCGGCGAGCAGGCGCCTGAGCACGTCCTCGGCCTCGGCCACCGTGATCTGCAGGCGCCCGGCGTCGCCGCTGACGGCGAGCACGCCAGGCCACGCGCGCACGACGTCGGGGGCCAGGCCGGTCGCACACGTGATCTGCTTGCGGGCCACGAGCGAGCGGATCTCGTCGACGCGGCCCGACGCCAGCGCGCGGCCGCGCGCGAGCACCATCACACGGTCGGCGAGCGCCTCGGCCTCTTCGAGGTAGTGCGTCGTGAGCACGACGCCCGTCCCCGCTGCCACCATCGCGCGGACGGTGCGCCAGACGGTCTCGCGCGCCTCGACGTCGAGGCCCGTCGTCGGCTCGTCGAGGAACAGCAGGGCCGGACGACCGCAGATCGCCAGCGCAAACTGGACGAGCCGCTTCTGGCCGCCCGACAGCGCGGCGTAGCTGCGGTCGGCGAGTGTCTCGAGCCGGCTGAGCGCCAGCGTGTCGGCTACCGGGAGCGGATCGGGGTAATAGCTCGACGCGAGCGCGACGAGTTCGCGCACCCGCAGTTCGGGCGTGAGTTCGACGTCCTGCATCATCACGCCGACGCGCCGGCGCGGGGCGATCTCGCGGGGCGACATCCCGCCGAGCGTTACGCGGCCCGTATCGGCATCGAGCAGGCCGAGCCACAGGCCAATCACGGTGCTCTTCCCCGCACCGTTCGGCCCGAGCAGCGCCACCAGTTCGCCGGGCCTCACCTGCAGGTCGAGCCCGGCCAGGGCGACGGTCTTGCCGTACGCCTTGTGCACCTCCTGCATCAGCGCGAGGGGCGGCCCACCTGGGGACGTGGTGTCGTCGGCCGCGACGCCAACCGCAGCGCCGTGTCCGGCGCTGTCGTCAGGCCCTGCCGTCGCCGGCGAAGGCTCGAGCACGACACGGCCTGGCCTCCGGCGGCCGTTGAGCACATGCCCGATGACGGTGCCGCGAACGAGATGGCGGTAGCTCGCGAGCATCACGGCGAAGGCGATCGCGAGGATGGCCGGGAACTTCAGCGACCAATGCAGGGCGATTGGGCCGGCGATGATCTGCAGCGCAGCAACCAGCGGCAGGTGCACCAGGTAGATCCAGTACGACGCGTCGGCGATGTAACGGATGCGCGCGTGCGGCTGTGACAGGTACCGCACGGCGAGACCGGTGAGCCCGCACGTCCACGACCAGGCGGCCACGCCGTAGCCGGCGGCATAGGCCATCGTCGCGAAGCCCGGCACAGCCGGTGTCAGTACCGGTGTGACGCCTGCGATCGCCAGGCACATCGTCGTCGCTCCCGCAGCGACACCCAGGTGCCACGGCCATTGCCGGCCCCACACCGTCAGCAGGCCGGCCTGGCGATGCATCAGCCAGCCGGCTGCGACCGCCGTGCCGTAGCCGACGAGCGACGCCACCTCGGGGATCACCGACTGGTCGGGCGTGGGGATGCCGAACCACATGACCCACGAGGTGCGCGTCGCCAGCGCCGCGACGATCGGCACGGCAAACACGAAGGCCGCTGCGCCCGACCTGACGAGCCGTGACACCGCGAGGTCGGTGACACGCCGCACGGGCACGGGCCCGTCGAGCCTGACGAGCACGGCGCGGGCGCCGAGCACCAGCGCGTAGAGGACCAGCAGGTAGTACAGGAACCACAGGTGCGTCAGCGGGAACGCGCCAGGCGGTGGCGGCGGCAGGCCTGCTGGCACAGACGGCAACGTGCCGCCGAACGATATCCTCAGCCCCCAGACCCAGATGACCGCGATCGTCGGCGCCAGCACGAGCCAGCCGACGAGGAGCGGCACGAGAATGCGCATGAGGCGGTCGCGCCAGAAACCACCGGCGCCGCGGCGCGTGAACAGCATCCGCGCGAAGAAGCCGGCGATGAAGAAGAACAGCGTCATCCTGAAGGTGTGCGAGGCGAAAGTCAGCACGCTGAGCGGCAGGCTCGGCGAGCTGTCGACCATCGCCCAGAGTCCCGGCGGCAGCCCCGGCAGGAACGAGAAGCCGGCGTGGAACACGACACCGAGGACGAGGGCAAACGCGCGGACAGCATCGAGCGCGTGCAGACGATCGTCGTTCACGAACCGGGCAGGCATGGATCTCCCCTCTCCGCACCAGGTGGTGCAGCGCGACTGCGTGTGAAATGTGCGTCGGGTCTTACACGACGTCGGGCCGTCGGGCGTGATGCCGGACGGCGAGCGCGAGCACGATCGCGCCGAGCCCCAGTTCGCCGCCGATCACGGCCAGCACGTCGCCTGTCCACACCGCGCGCGGTCCTTCGATGTTCGCGGCAATCGACGGCATTGCCATCAGCAGCGGAATCACGATGTTGACCGAGACGTTGCCGACCGTGATCCCGGTGGCGTTCCAGCCCGGCGTGTCCTTGACAAGCGTCAGGGCCAGCAGGGCGCAGAAGTAGAACAACAGGTAGCCCAGCACCGCCAGCCAGAACGGCAGTAGCCCGTCGGGCAGCGCGGTGCTCACGATCAGCACCGCCGTCGCCACCGTCAACAG
>JAEUQQ010000075.1 GCA_016789685.1 Acidobacteriota bacterium
CGTGATGACCGTGTCGACTTCGTCGGGGTCGTCTTCGGGCCCCTTCTTCTGCTTGCGGTCGCGTTCGGCCTCCTCGACGGGCTCCCGGATATCGTCCTTGACGCGGCTCCACAGGTCGCGCAGGCCTGGTTCGGCGCCCGCGTAGTCCTCGAGCTTGTACTGCGTGCCGCCAACAACCTGGCCCCGCTCGAGCGGATACGCCGCCTGCTGCATGAACTGCGCGTTGAGCGTGCTCGCGACAGGGACCTTGGCGATCGCCGACGCCAGGATCGAGATGTCGAGGTTGCGGATGATGCCGCGGCCCTTGATCGTCGGCACGTCGTAGTCGGCGTAGTCGAGGACCTTGGTCACGAAGTCGAGCAGCATCTCGAATACGACCGAGGGGCCGGTCTCGATGGCTTCAGAGAGGCTCCCACCCTCGGCCGCCCGCTTGGCCGCGTCCATGAGGCCGCGCGCCGACGAGAGGGTCTCGAGCAGCTTCGCGATCTGGTTGCGCGATTCGATCGTGAAGCGCAGCGAGCGGACGGTGTCGATGGCGCCCTCGGCCTCGCCGTCGGCCTCGCCGTCACCGTTGTCGTCGTCGATGGCGACGGGCGGGTACGCCGACGCGAGGTCGCCGAGGAACCGGATTTCGAGCTTCGTGGGGTCGTTGAGCTTGCCGGGATCCGAGTGCAGGCGCAGCTCGACGCCGCCAGACACGTCGCCCTCCGCGAGTCCCTGGAGCTTCTCCTGCAGCTTGGTGAGGAAGGCCTTCTTGACGCTCTTGCCGATGTCGGATCCGCGCGACGCGTCGATGTCGGCCTTTGCGCCGGCGAGGTTCGTCTCGTACGGCACCTTCCAGTTGAGCGCACCTTCGGTTCGCAGGCCGACGATGTCTTCGATGGGCTTGTCGTCGGTGTGGAGGAACCGCCGTTCCCACTCGAGGGCGGCGTCGATGCGCACGCCCACGCCGAGGTCCTTCGACTTGATGGTGCCCTTGGTCCGCAGTTCCGACGTCTCCTCGTTTCGCTTCGAGAACTTCACCTCGACGTCCTTGGCCTGGGCGTCGGCCGTGAAGGCCAGCCGTGCCAGGTAGTTCTCAGAGACCTTGGGCAGCGTGATGTCGAACAGCTGCTCGTTGAAGTAGTTGATGGCCCAGCGGGCGGCGTTGCCCGCCGGGTTGGTCGCCATCACCGTGTCGAGGGTGAAGGCCGCGAGGGTCAACTTCGCGTGCCGGCTGAGTGGCAGCGTCCAGCGGTGGCCGTCGCCGTGCAGGGCTTCGAGCGTCAGGCTCACGTCGGCCCCGGCTTCGGAGGCCGAGAGGGCCTTGACGAAGCCCTTGTTCCGCACGGCCGTGGCCTTCTTGCCGCCCGACGACTCGCGCTGCTTCTGCGCGTTGACGTCGGCGCCGAGTTCCGCGCTGGCGTTGGCGTAGATCGAGATGAACCGGCCGATCGTGAACGCGGTATCGGTGAGTGCGGTGTTGAGACGCTCGGTCTCGAAGGTAAACGAGAACCCGCCACCGCCGCCCACGTCGACACCGGCGTTTGCCGCAAACGCCTTCTTGAACGGGTTGCCGATGCCGACCGCGATCGTCGCGCCGGCCTTCAGGCTCTCGGTGTACTGGAAGGCCTGGAAGTCGATCTCGAACTCGGACTCGCCGCCGCAGAACTGATCGCCGCCCTGGTCGACGTTGACCGTCGCGTGGTGGAGGCCCGGCTGCTGCCCGTCGCCGAAGGTGAACGACACGCCGGGCGTGAACGTGGCGCCTTCCTGGCCCGCTGGCGGCGCTGTGCCGACCATGCCCTCGCCATCGGTCGTGAACGTCTTCGTGAAGGCATTCGGGCCGGTGACGCTGAGCTTGACGGTGACGGGGGTCACTGGCGGTTTTCCCGTGATCGTGTCGGTGACGCGGAAGTAGCGATACCCGGTGCCGCCCTGCATGAGCACCGCGCGCTCCGACGGTGACACCGGGGCAACTGGCGTCAGGCTGTAGCGCTCGCACGAGACGACGATCCGGAACGCCGGCCCTCGCTGGATGCCCGTCGTCGACGAGAACACCGTCGGAATGACGTCGAAGATCGCCGCCGTGGCCGTCGGGACCGTGACCTCGAGCGTCTGCGGAATCAGCGGGTTCACCGGGCCGAGCGCACGGCACTGCCCGGTCATCGTCTCGCACGCCGTCGCGTCGTTGACCAATGCGATGTTCGGGTTGGTGACGGCCAGCGTCCAGGTCGCCGTCTCGCCGACGAGGACGAACGCCGGGTTCGGCTGTGAGGCGTTGCGGTACGTGACCGTCTGGTCGAGCCGCAGCCGCGGATCCTCGAGGCAGTCTGGATCCGGGCGCATGAGTTCGGCCAGTTCCTCGTCGCCGAACGGCGCGGGAACGCTCGGCGGCATGAGGGGAGGCGTCGGCGCGGCCGGATCGAGCAGGTACCAGAAGAACCCGCCGATGTTGTTCGTGCGGTTGGCTTCGGCGACGCTGCGGTCGGGCAGGTCCACCGTGAACACCACGCGGTTGAGCGAGTTCGTCACGCCACCCTGGTCGATGTTGCGCACGTCGAAGACGCCGATCGGCTGGTCTTCCTCGTCGCGCTCGAGTTCGCCCGACGGCAGCCGCTTGTACTCGATCTCCTCGGTGTTGCCGCCCGCGAGGAACACGCGACGCGACGTCTGCTTCTGGTAGCTGCCACCGCCGCTCGCCGTGTACATCGCCACCTCGACATCAGGGGCGTCGGTGAAGCCGCGATTGAAGACGCGCGGGACGATCTTCAACGAGGCATGGCCGCGCTTGTAGGCGAGGCGCTCCTCCTTGAACGTCATGTTCTGCCGACGCTGCACCTCGCGCGGGTCCGTCGGCAGTGTCTGGTCGTAGATGTCCTTTGTCTGCGCCTTGGCGCGCTGCACGAAGTTGTGCACCATCGCCAGGAACGCGTTGGCGTCGGCGTCGGTCTCGATCAGCTCCAGGTCGGCCTTCACGCGGTAGAACCGTGAGATCTGCTCGATCACCTCTTCGCGGGTGAACAGCGTGAGGGGCTCGTGCGTGCCCCACCAGCGCAGCGTGCGGGCCGCCGCCGACGCGATGTACTCCTCGAGCGAGCCGCACCGCTTCGGCGCCCACAACTCCGGATCCCGATCGGGATCGAGGGCGAGACATGCATTTGCCTCGAACGCGTACAGCGGCCGATCTGGCGACAGCAGGTTCGTCAACCCGCCCGGCTGCCCCTTCCGGGTGATCGCCACGAGCCGCTCGCGTGCCGCCGGGTCGGCCACCATCAGCGCGAACGCCGCGCGGATGCCTGCCTTCCCCGCGTCGTGGAGCTGCTTGACGAGCATCGGGTTGAAGGCCGACCGCTCGTCGGCGGCGCCGGCCACCCGCACGTAGATCTTGCCCTTCACCAGGCCGAACTCCATGAGGTTGGCCAGTTCGTACCCCTCGACCGGCGAAAACGCCTCGAGTCGCTGGTCGCGGCCCGCCACCCAGTCCCACGTCGCAGCCCTGGCCTTGGCCAACTGCTCGTCGAAGTCGACCGAGTCGCGCAGCGTCTCCCAACCCTTCACCGTGACCCACCGGGCCTCGGTGACGTGCTTGAGCAGCAGGAACTGGTGTCCGAGCCCGAGCGTATTGTCGGCGTCGCCCGGGATGTTCGGGTCGGTGCGGTCGAGACCGTAGACGCCCGACTGGTACCACGACAGGCGATTGGGCAGGAACGAGATGTCCTCGAACTTGATCGTCTGTCCATCGACCACGATCGGCTTCGCCTTGCCCGCGTCGTCGGTGAACTGCGACGAGAGTTTCTCGAGCGTGCAGACGACCGACGTGCCGCTGCCCGTGAACATCGTGTCGGCGAAGAAGACCGAGATGTCGTGATCGCTCACGCCAGGCTGGTAGTTGCCGTTGCACGCCGCGACGGGGTCGTCTTCCCACAGGCAGCCCGAACTGCCGGACTCGAACATCCGGATGTTCTGGGGTTGAAGGCTGCACGCCCCGACGGCCTCGTCGAGGCCCGCCTTGATGCCCCGCTCGATCGCCTTGCGCTCGAGTTTCATCAGTGTCTCGGTGTCGCCGACGCCGCGCGCACTCGGCGTCGCCTCGAGGTCGACGCCCAGGTCGCAACAGATGTCGTAAGCCGCCCAGATCTCGAGCCCTGACGGCGTCGACACGTACAGCAGCCCACGGCTGGGTTCCAGTCTGAGGCTGTTGGCGCCCTGCGGGAACGCCTGCCGCCACGCGATGCGGTCGTCGACGCCGTCGGCACGCGCATCCACGAGTGTCCGCTGCGTCGGGTTCGTGAGGTCGAACATCACCAGCGCCGGCCCCGTCGTCGCATCATCGACGTAGGCGAAGACACGCCGGCGCGCCGCGTCGGCGTCGAGTTCCCTGACCGCACCGTTCGTCGGGATGAACCCGATGATCTGCGGAGCGACCGGCGTCCGGATGTCGACCATCGCCAGGCCGTTGGCGAGGCCCACGAGCGCCAGCGTGTAGTTCTCGTCGGGATCGATGAAGCCGTCGTTGTCGGCGTCGAACGTCAGGTTCTCGACGACCCTGACGCGGTACGGCGTCGAGTCGAAGGGTACCGTCGAGACCAGTGACAGGTTCGGATCGAGCAGTGCCATGTGCCGCTCGCGGCTCAGTGCCAGCAGCGTCGACTGGTGCGACGTGATGTCGTGGTAGTCGCCAGGGTAGAGCCCTTCGCGCAACCGCTCGGTGAAGATCCGCGTCGGGATGTTCTCGGCGAGATCCGCCGCCATCACGCCGACGCGCTCGACCGCGGCGTACGCCGACACGCCCGTGTTCGTGCGCAGCGCCGTCACACCCTTGGCCAGGCCCGTGGCAAAGATGGTGTTGAGCGTGGTCTCGGGGGTGGCGAGTTCGGGCACGACGGTCAGCACCTTCGTCGAGAGCAGGCCCGGGGCTGCCGGGTCGCTGACGTCGAGGAACGACAGGAAGCTGGTCTTGAAGTTGAACGTGGTCGTGATGGCGAGATTGCCGCCGACCATCGTCCCGTTGCGCGCAGCGAACGGCTCGACGTCGGTCAGCACGACGACCTTCTGCCGGCTCTGGCTCGACGACCCGTCGAGGCCGATCGACTGCGGGGCACGCGGGTCGCTCACATCGATGGTCATGAAGTTCGACGCGTCGCCCCCGAGCGTGACGTAGGCCGTCGTCTTCACGCGGTCGTTGACCTTCTTGCGCGTCAGGGCGAGGTCCTTGAACGGCTGACCCGTGCGGAGCGTCGACAGCACACGCGGCGTGAAGGTCTTGATCGTCAGCGTCACCGGCTGCAGGCGGTTCCCCGCACGATCCCGCACCTGGTCGGTCACGGTGACCGTGTACGTCTCGCCGAGCCGCAGGCCGCCCTCCGGGTAGAAGGTGATGACGCGCCCGCCGCCTGAGACCTGCACGCGGCCGCGTAGGCTCTCGCCCGAGCTGCTCTGGACGATGATGCCGCCGTCGGCCGACGCCTCGTCGATCGGCTCGTTGAGGGTGAAGGTGATGGTGCCCGCCGGGTCGAAACTCTGCAGCCGCGTCGGACCGTCGATCACATACGGCGACTGGGTGTCGTCGGTGATGTCGCCGATGTTGAACGGCTCGTCGGGCGGCGGCGCAAACGCCTCGATCGTGCGCACCACCGTGCCCTTGAGCGTGTTGCGCGCCACGACGCGGAAGCGCGGCAGCTCGATCGTGAATGGCGCTCGCGTGTCGTACTCGATCGTCAGGAACAAGCGATCGTCCGGGTCCCCGAGGAATGCGTGGGTGAACCCCCCGTTGACTACTTCGCTGTCGAGAATCGGCTCGGGGAAACCGCCCTGGCCCCGCGTCAAGTACAGAGCGGTGCGTCCAGGCATGTGCGACAGCTCTGGCGGCAACTCGGCCCGCGTCGGATCGATCGAGCCGGGGCGAGCACGTGCGACCAGGTTCCCCGTGCCATACGGTGAGGGTTCGGCGGCCACGCTGCCAAGGTCGCGCCCAACGCCATCGGCGTCGATGGCGCGCACCGCGAAGGTGTCTGACACGCCACCCGTGACCGGCAGGCGGACGTCGTCAGAGGCGACTGCCTGTCGCGTGACGGCGCGCGTCGACAGGTTGGTGACCGCAATCTCGCGCACGTGCGACTTGAGCAGGTCGGGGTTGATCCGGATCCGCACCATCGTCGGCGTCAACTCGGAGACCGAGAAGAACGTAATCAGGCGCTCGTCTTCGGACGTGCCCCCAATCGGCGTGCTCTGGTACGAGACGCGGAACGGGTCGCTGCGCTTGCCGGGCGCATCGACCACGATCTCGGGCACGTTGCGCGGGAAGCTCTGCTCGAGCCCCCGGTTCGTCACCACGATCTGCCGGTCGGCCGGTGTCAGCGAGGCCCCGGGAATCGTGAGGACGACGTGGTTCTGGATGATCGTGACATCGTTGGTCAGCGATGGGTAGCAGGCGATCTGCCTGTCGGGTTCGACCGTGATGTTCCAGGGCAGGCGCAATGCAATGCCGGTCCCGGTGACGTTGAAGACGTCGACCTTCATGCCGCCGGCTTGCGACCAGATCTTCGACCAGTTCGTTCCGACCTGGTCGAAGCGCGGCCGCACGAACCCGTAGGTGCCCGCGGCGGTCACGCCCGGACACGGCGGAGACGAGGTCGCAATGCGCCCCTCGAGCAGCCGCGCGGTGTCAACGGCGTTGTAGTACGGACCCTCGTCATCCTGCGCGAACTGCACCAGCACCCACCGCTGCTTCGGCGTCTCGCCGCCGCGGGGCGCAACGGAGAGATCGACATACTTCGCTGGCACGGCGCCGCCGAAGTCGATGCCCACGCCATCGTCGAACTCGAACCGCTCGGCCTGCTCGGGCGTCAGCGCGATCGGGAAGTCGGCCGGCGATATGTGCCGCAATGTCACAACCGCACCCTGCGGAAACGTCCCCGGCTTCACCTTTGCCTGGACACCGCCCGGGCCGCTCACGATCCCGCCACCCTCGCCCACGGCCTGCGATACCGACCCGTCGCTGTTGGTCTGCCGGAACGCCTCGAGCTGCTGCACGACCTCATTGCCGTTCGCGTCGATGATGCGGACGCGGATCACGTCGGCAACGCCAGCGGCGATGCGCGCAATGAACCCGCCGTTCGGATCGATCACCGCCACCGTCGTCGTCTTGCGCGTGATGTTGTCGATGAACACGCGATCCGTCGGCGCCGCCGTACCCTGCGTGGCGGTGACGGTCGTGAACCCAGCGCCGTCGGGAATCGACGCCGTGATCGAGCCGGCCGGCGGCGTCGGCGGCGGCGTCGTGTCGAGGCTCGCGAACGCAATCGCCGTCTCGGTCAGCGCGTAGCCGGCCAGGTCGGTGATGCCCGCGAACAGCGTGAACGTGTAGGTGGTGTTCTCAGCCAGCGGATCCGCCGCCCGGAACGTCAGCACGGTGTTGTTCGCCGACAGCGCTACCGCCCCGTCGAGACGGATGCCGTCTGGCCCCGCCAGCTTCACGTTCGAGATGTTGACGCCGGCAACACTCGCCGGATCGATGGGCTCCGAGAAGGTGACGACGATGCCGTCGGTCAGCCCCACGTTGGCGGCGTTGTTCGTCGGCGTCGTGCTCGTCACGGACGGCGGTTGCGCGACGAGGCGCAGCGACACGGGCAGCACGGTGTTCGCGACCATGAAGGCCGGCGCCGTGCCGGCGTCGTTCCTCACCAGGTCGGTGGCCGTGAACGACGACGTCCCCGCACGCGCCACGCCCACGTGGGCGCCCGACGACGTCGACAGCGACACGATGCCAAGCGACGTGTTCGTGACCAGGGCACCCGCGAACGGCTGACTCGTCGTGCCGCGCACCAGGCCCTGCGCGAAGCCGATCGGGCCGTCGATCTGCAGGAAGGCGTAGCGCCCGGAAGCGCGCACGCCATCGAGCGGCGTCTGCATGCCGCCGATAGCGATGTCGGCGACGAGGCGCGCTCCGTCGATCCGCCCCACGCCGACGAGCACGAACCGCGTCTGCCCGCCGATCAGGTCGAGGCGCGTCACCACGACGCGGCTCGCATCGGTCACGCCAGCGGGCGTCGCAATCGACAAGGTGCCGCTGCGTCCGAGGGTGCCGGCCACATCGAGGCCGACGCCGCCGAGCAGGAGCGCGCCCTGCGGCAACGGCGCCCCGAGCGTCGAGGTGTCGAGTGTCACGAGGTCGATGGCCGTCGCATCTGGTACGGCGCCAACCGGGAGGACGAACTGCTCGCCGTTCTGGCCCGCAATGCTGCCGCCTTCGGGCCCGAGCACCGCGGGCTGTGCGGCCGCACCGGGCACGATCAACTCGACCCCGATGACGCCGCGCTCGAGCGTGGACGCTTCAAACGACAGTGACGGGCTCACCACCGTGTGCGCGGCGCTGTTCGAGGCGCTGCCCTGCACCTGGTAGAAGAACAGGTCGGCTTCGTACGGCTCGGGGTGGATCTCGTCGCCGTCGAAGAAGCGATACGACTCGACGATGCGACCGACGACCAACGCGCCCGACGACATCGGGGCGGGCGCCAGCAGGTTGCCGCGCACGTTGCTGAACACGCCGGCGCGGTAGAACAGGATCTGCGGCCGCGGGTCGATCGTCGTCGTGATCGACTCCGGCACGACCGGCATCGCGACGCCCTGCAGCGGTTGCCCGGGCACAGCGGCCGGAGGCGCGACGGGCTGCGTGTCGGCGACGAGAAACGCGAACTGCCCGGTGCCGGGGATGGTGGCACTCAGCATGCCAGTGGTGCTGTCGAGTGACGCCTCGGCCACTGTGCGCCAGACGCGCGTGACCGCATCCCACTGCGCGACCACCACCGGTGTCGTGCTTCCCACCTGGAAGGCGTTGATCACGCGCAGCGTGGCACCCCCGGCAAATGCCGCCCCCGCGGGCGACACCTCGGCGGCGCCGACGGGCGACCATCCGTAGGGCAGCACGCCTGCGAGGCCCTGCTGCGACAACGGCGTCAGCGAGATCTGCTGGAGGGTGGTCGCGCCGGCAAACAGCTGCAGCCGTGCGCGGTCGTCGCCAAGCCCGGCGCCGATTGCACTCGCGGCCGGCACTGCCGGACGCGTGGCCGTCAACCGGGCGTCGATCGCCTCGACCGAACGGGCCGCGACGATCTCGACGGCCCGGTACGACGTGGTGAAGCCCACCTTCTGGATCCGTAGCCAGGCCAGGCCCGGCGCCGCGCGCAGGGCATACCGGCCGCGTGCATCCGACGTCGTCTGCCCGGCGTACGCGGCACCGGTGGCATCTGTTCCCTCGATGGCAATGGACGCCTCGCCAAGTGGCAGGCCGGTCGTATCGTCGAAGACCTCGCCCGTGATGACGCCGCGTGAGAGTTGCGGGATCGCGACAACGCGCACCGACGTGGCGTCGTCGGCCGTGAGTCCGGCGAAATCGGTGGCGCGCGCGCCGATCGAGATCGTCGTGCCGGGCGACGCCTGCTCGGCGATGCGATACGGCGTGGCGTAGGGCGGTGCGGTGAGTGTGGCGAGTTCCGCACCGTCGACCGACAGGCGGACGCTGGCCACGCCGTTTGCGTCGCCAGCCGTCGCCGTGACATCGATGAGCTGACCGGGGTATGCCTCGGCCGGCGCGTCAACATCGACCGTGGGCGGTGTGGTGTCGCGGGTGTCTGTCGTCGCGATCGTGACACTGGTCTCGGCGGGATTCCCCGCGGTGTCGAGCGCGCGTGCCCGCACCGTGATGGTCGCTCCCGGGAGGGCGTCGGCCGGCACCAGCGCGGTGGCCTCGAACGGCGATGCCGTGTCGGTGCCGACTTCGATGCCGTCGACCTCGAATCGCACGCTGGCGACGCCGACGTTGTCGGTGGCGCGGGCCACCAGTTTCACGATGGCGCCGGGCGCGGTCGTCGCGGGCGCGAGCAGTTCCACCGTTGGCGATTCCGTGTCGGGCGTGATCACCACGGTGACCTCCGCCGCGGCGTCGGCGGTGTTGCC
>JAEUQQ010000112.1 GCA_016789685.1 Acidobacteriota bacterium
CATCGGCGTGCTGGCGCCCGTCGAGGGGCCGACGCAGCCGCTCGTGGGGATGGTGCCCTTCGAGGCCGCGTCTGCGGCGTTCGTGCCCTCGCCCACGGCGCGAGTGCCCGAACTGCGGGTGCGCGCCCACCGCTTCGAGGATGTGGCTGCGGTGCGCGACGCGGTCGTGGCATGGATTGGCACCCGCGACGCCCGTTGGCCCACGCAGACCGTGGTCGGCGCCACTGGCCAGCAGCGCCTGCAGCAGGTGGGGCAGGGCATCCTGGTGTTCAAGATCCTCATGGGGGCCATCACCGCGATCTCGCTGCTGGTCGGCGGCATCGGCATCATGAACGTCCTGCTCGCGTCGGTCGCCGAGCGTACGCGCGAAATCGGCGTGCGCAAGGCCGTCGGCGCGAGCCGTGGCGCGGTCGTCGTGCAGTTCCTCGCCGAGTCGGTGGCCATTGCCGGCGTGGGCAGCGCGACTGGCGTCCTCGTCGGACTCGCGGGGGCCTTTGCGGTGACGGCGATCGCCCGCGCGCGCACGGGTGCGTTCATCTATGCCGCCGTGACCTGGCAGACCGTGGCGCTCAGCGCGCTGGCCGCCGTGGCCGTGGGGTTGGTGTTCGGGATCTACCCGGCGCTGCGCGCCGCCCGGCTGTCGCCGATCGACGCGCTTCGCCACGAGTAGCCCGGTTCGGGTTCTCGTGGATGCCCCAGAGTGGGTGCCCCGTGACGCCGATGGTAAGATGAGCTGGTCTCGGGCAGTGGGGTGCCGGGCTTGACGTGTGGGAGAGCACGCCGGGCGGCTGGACGTCGCTGACACTGCCCATGCTCATTGGGTACTCACGGTAGGGTCGTCGACGGGCCGTTCTCTGGGGCCGTCGGCGTGCGGCTACTTTCACATGCCCCGGATCCCCCTGTCGAAAGCCGTCCCTGGCCAGAAACTCGCCAGGCCCGTGACCAATGCCAGCGGCATGGTCATGATGCAGCCCGGCGCCGAGTTGACGGCGGCGGCCATCGAGCGCCTGTCCAACATCGGCATCGAGTCGATCGTCATCGTCGATGACTCCCCGGACGCCAGCCGTTCGCCCGAAGAGGTGCATCGGGTGTTCGAGGCACGGTTTGCCGGGCACGAAGACGATCCCTGGATGATGGCCCTCAAGGCCATCGTCATCCGGCAGGCGCTTCGCGGAGGCGGCGATGCTTGAGAAGACCGCCGTCCGCGCCAAGGTCGAGGGCATCACCAAGGTGCTCACGATCCCGGCCGTCGTGCACAAGGTCACGTCGCTGATCGCGAGCGGGACCTCGTCGGCCTCCGAGATCGCCGACGAAATCGCCAAGGACCCGATCCTCGCCGCCAAGGTCCTCAAACTCGTCAACAGCGGGTTCTACGGGTTCCGGCAACCGATCACCACCATCACGCACGCCATGGTGCTGCTCGGCCTCGACGTGGTGAAGACGCTCGTGATGACCGCCTCGGTGATGGACGTCATCGACGCGATGAACGAGCTGGTGCAGGGCCTGTGGGAGCACTCGCTGGGCACGGCGCGTGCCTGCAACGCCCTGGCCGAGCGCCTCAACCTGCCGAACCCCGAAGAGGTCGCGTTGTGCGGGCTGCTGCACGACTTCGGCAAGGTGATCATCGCGCAGACGTTCCCGGCCGAGTTCCGCGAGATCCGCGCCGTGGTCGAGGCCCGCTCGTGCCTGCAGATCGACGCCGAGGCCGCCGTGCTGGGCGTGACCCATCCCGAGGTCGGGATGTGGTTGCTCAAGAAGTGGTCGCTGCCGCCGAAGCTCGTGTACCCGATCGCGTACCACAGCAACTTCCACCCGCGGCGCGATTTTGCCGACCGGACGGCGGTTGTGCAGCTGGCCGACATCCTGGCCCGCGCCAAGGGGATTGGCAACCCGGGCGATCGCCTCGTGCCCCGCATGAACCCCGACGCGTGGGCGTTCCTCAAGCTGACCATGCGCGATGTCGAAGACGTCTGCGATCAGCTCGACGCCGAGGTGGGCGCGGGGCTGCTGGGATGAGGCGCCCCCGTGACTGAGGCAGCGTTGCCGGGCGTGATCGCCAAGCCCATCGCCATCCTGACGGACGATCTGCACCTGACCTACGCCAACGCCCAGTTCGCCGACCTGTTTGCGACGACGGCGCTGCAGCTCGAGGCACTGGGGCGCGCCGTCCGCGCACACGTGGACCTGCAGCGCGCCTTCCAGCACGTGCTGCCGCGCGTGGCCATTGTCGGGCGAACGGCGTCGTTCCGCTGGACGACCGACGCGGCGCCGCCGACGACCTTCCAGGTGCACCTGGCGCGGCTGCCCGATACGGGCATCCTCGCCATTCTCGACGAGATCTCGG
>JAEUQQ010000087.1 GCA_016789685.1 Acidobacteriota bacterium
CGCGCCTGGCGCGCATCGCCACGCGATGTCCCTACCGCATCCGCGTCTGGCACGGTACCTCGTGGCTCACGACGCCCCCTCAGCGCTGCGATGAGGGCCGAAAGGCCCGATGTCAGGACCGTCGTGAATAGTCCGGGCTAGGAGTCGCACATGGCACGAATCACGCTGGATCCGGTGACGCGCATCGAGGGACACCTGCGGATCGACGTGGAAGTCGAGGGCGGCCGCGTGCAGAACGCCTGGTCGTCGGGCCAGATGTTCCGCGGCATCGAGCAGATTCTCAAGGGACGCGATCCGCGCGATGCCTGGCTCTTCACCCAGCGCTTCTGCGGCGTGTGCACGACGGTGCACGCGATCACCTCGGTGCGGGCGGTCGAGAACGCGCTGCACCTCGACATCCCGCCCAACGCACAGTACATCCGCAACCTGATCGTCGCGGCGCACGCGCTGCACGACCACATCGTCCACTTCTACCACCTGTCGGCCCTCGACTGGGTCGACGTGGTCTCGTCGCTGAAGGCCGACGCCACGAAGGCGTCGGCGCTCGCCGAGAGCCTGTCGGAATGGCCCGGCAACAGCCGGCACCAGCTCAAGGCGGTACAGGACAGGGTGAAGGGTTTCGTCGACGCCGGGCAGCTCGGCATCTTCCAGAACGGCTACTGGGGGCACCCGGCGATGAAGCTCGCGCCCGAGGTGAACCTGATCGCCGTCGCGCACTACCTCGAAGCGCTCGAGTACCAGCGCAAGGCCAACCAGGTCGTCGCCATCCTGGGCAGCAAGACGCCCAACATCCAGAACCTCGCCGTCGGCGGCGTCGCCAACGCCATCAACCTCGACAACCAGGCGACCTTGAACATGCAGAAGCTCTACATGGTCAAGGACCTGCTCGACGGGATGATGTCGTTCATCAGGAACGTGTACTTCGTCGACATCTGCGCCATCGGCGCGATGTACGCCGACTGGTTCGGCCACGGCAAGGGGGTCGACAACTACCTCGCGGTCCCCGACCTGCCGACCGACGCCGGGGCGACACAGTTCGACCTGCCCGGCGGCGTGGTGATGAACGCGAACCTCGCCGGCGCGCGCCCGATCACGTCGTGGACCGACGAGGAGTTCAAGAAGAGCGTGACCGAGTGCATCGCCCACGCGTGGTACGACGGCGACTGGACGAAGCACCCGTACGAGGAAGACACCGTCCCGAAGTATGCGACGTTCGATCCGGGCGGCCGCTATTCGTGGATCAAGGCTCCGCGCTACGCGGGGAACGTGATGCAGGTCGGACCATTGGCGCAGGTGCTGGCCGGGCTGGCCACGAAGCACGAACCGACCACGCGATGGGCCGTCAAGACGCTCGAGACCGCGGGCAAGATCGCGGGCGCATCGCTGACGCCGGCGATCCTCCACTCGACGCTCGGCCGCCACGCCGCCCGGATGATCCGCACGGCCGTGATCGCCGAGGCCTCGCTCAAGCACTGGAACCTGCTCGTCGAGAACATCGCCAAGGGCGACGTCAGCATCTACAATCCGCCGACGTTCCCCAGCGGCGAGCAGCGCGGCTTCGGCATGCACGAGGCGCCGCGCGGCGTGCTGTCGCACTGGGTGGTCATCCGCGACGGCAAGATCGCCAACTACCAGGCGGTGGTGCCGTCGACGTGGAATGCCGGGCCGCGTGACGACAAGAACCAGCTGGGCCCGTACGAGTCGTCACTGCTGGGGAACCCCGTCGCGGATCCCGAACGACCACTCGAAGTCCTGCGCACGGTGCAT
>JAEUQQ010000169.1 GCA_016789685.1 Acidobacteriota bacterium
TGGAGCGGCAAGCCGGCCGGGGAGCGCAAGCCCTTCAACCGCGACCGCGATGCAGGCGGCGAGCGCAAGTCGTTTGGCGATCGCAAGCCAGCCGGTGACCGCAAGGCATGGGGTGACAAGCCGGCGGGCGAACGCAAGCCGTTCGGGGCTCGCAAGCCGGCCGGCGCCGGCAAGCCGTGGGGCGACAAGCCGCGCGGCGCAAAGCCGGGTGGCTTCGGCGCGCGCAAGCCCGGGAGCGCTGCGCGCAAGCCCGGCCCGCGGGGCCCGAAGAAGTCGTGACGTTTCACGTCGTGCTCTATCGTCCGAAACCGGGCCTCGACAGCGGGGCCCGGCAACGCTTCATCAGTGCACTGGCGGCTGCGCGCCGCGACATCGGCGCGGTGCGCCGCTTCTGGGTGGGCCGCCGCATTGCCGATGGTCCCACCTACCAGGTCGGCGAGATGCCCGACTTCCCCTACGCCGCGGTCGTGGAGTTCGACGACCGCGCGGGGTTGATCAAGTACCTCGCGCATCCCGCCCACATCGCGCTCGGCCGTGAGTTCGGCGCCTCGGTGGAGTCGGCACTCGTCTACGACTACGACGCCGTGGATGCGAGCGCCGCGGAGTTCGTGGTCGAGGAGTAGGGGAGAAACCGCGAGGTTCCTCGGCGCGTGACGTAGAGCGCTCGACCGACGCGCCCGGCTGGGGCGCGTAGCGTTCAGGCGACGGTCGCCTGCGTGTCGGCGAAGAAGAACGCGTCGATGTGATCGCGCAGTTCGGCGATCGAGTGGCAGTGGTTGATGGCGATCCTGAACTGCGCCCCGCCTTCGTAGCCCTTGCTGAACCAGGCGTTGAGCGCGCGGATCTTGTTGATCACCCACTTCTCGCGGCCGTGGGCCGGGCGATGCGTGGCGACCCCGTCGCCCGTCGTCGGCGCCTGGTGGCGGAACCCCGCGGCCTCGTGCGCGATGTCGCCCAGCAGCAGGTCGATGTACTCGAGCAGGAACTCGCCGCGCATGGCGCGTGTCACGCGGCGCGGCGCCTCGCCCATGACCAGGTCGTAGGCCTGCGCGAGGATCCAGGGATTGCGCAGCACGCCCCGGCCGACGACGACACCGTCGACACCGCTGATCAGGCGCTCGACGACGTGCTCGGGTTCGGTGCAGTCGCCACTGCCGATCACCGGGATGTCGAGTTCGGCCGCCACGCGCGTCACCAGCGACCAGTCTGCATACCCCGAATAGCTCTGCGCGGCCGTGCGGCCGTGGATCGTCACGGCGGCAGCGCCGGCATCCTGGACCATCCGCGCGACGGTCGACGCGTTGCGCTGGCGGTCGTTCCAGCCGGCGCGCATCTTGACGGTCACGGGGATCTTCACGGCCTTCGACATCGCCGCGATGATCGCGGCGGCATGTTCGGGTTCGCGCATCAGCGCGCAGCCGGCGTGGCCCTTGGCGATCTTGGGCACGGGACACCCCATGTTCACGTCGACGACGTCGGCGCCCATGCCCTCGACGACCTGTGCGGCGTCGGCCATCTTCTGCGGATCGCCGCCGAAGATCTGCACAGACACGGGACGCTCGTCGTCGGTGAACTCGGCGTATTCGAGGGTGCGGTCAATCCCGCGGACGAGCCCTTCGCTGCTCACCATCTCGGTGACGACAAGGCCGCATCCGCCCTGGCGCTTCACGAGGCGCCTGAAGGCCGTGTCGGTCATCCCCGCCATGGGAGCGACGCCGAAGGGAGGCGCGAGCGAGACGGATCCGATCTTGGTCATGCGTATCGTCAGTCGAACCGGCGCTTGGCCGGCCTGCGGGGGCAGACGTCATGGGGCCCGCGTGCAACGCGCGCGGGCGCGGCGATCGGCTACGAAGCGGTCCGGGCGTCGAACATGGCCTTGATGGCGTCGTTGCGCCACTCGATGATCGCCTGCGCGCGGAGGCGCTTCAGGTACTTCTCGACCTCGCCCTGGCGCTTGGTCGCAAAGACCTTGTTGGCGATCTGGTCGCGCGCTTCCTCGAACGACAGGGTCTTGGTCTCGCTGCGGGTCTCGAGCTTCAGCAACTGGTAGCCACGCTGCGTGCGCAGGGGCTCCGACACGCCGCCCACCTTGAGGCCATCGAGGATGGCCTTGATCTGCGGGTTGAGTTCGTCGCTGTTCAACGGACCGATGAGTCCGCCATTGGCCTTCGACGCGGAATCTGACGCCTCGGTCACGAGGGCGACGAAGTCTTCGCCGGCCAGTGCGCGCTTCCGCAGCGACTCGGCCTTGGCCTTGGCCGCATCGTCGAGCAGCGCGTTGAACGTCGGCTGCGCGCTCGTGCCTTCGCCGCGCACCTCGGTGGGAACGTCGACCGTGATCTCGCGGATGGTGATCGACGAGGGCGTCGAGAACTCGGTGGGGTGCGCGTTGTAGTAGGTGCGCGACTCGTCCTCGGTGATCGCGATGCGCCCGAAGACCTCGACCTGCTGCACGCGCGACATGATCATGTTGCGCTCGAGCGACTTGCGCAGCTCGGGCAGCGTGAGGCCCTCCTGCTTGAGCGCCGCCTCGAACGCCGCGTCGTCCTCGAGCTTGTTCTCCTTGCGGATGTTCGTGAGGATCTGCGAGAACTGCTCGTCGCCCATCCGGTAGCCGAGTTCCTTGCCGCGCTGCATGACGAGGAGCTCGTCAACGGCGTCGACCACCAGTTGCGGCGTGATCTCGTCGAGCAGTTTCTTGAGCTCGGCGTCGTTCCTGAGGTCGTCGGTCGAGACGTTCGTCCGGTTGCGCTGCCGGATGGCAGCCACCTGGCGCGTCTCGAGTTCGGTCTTCGTGATGATGTCGCCGTTGACCTTCACGAGCACCTGCTCGAGGACCTCGGCGTCGACCGACAGTGAGGCGAGCGCAACCAGCACGACAGCGGCAAGGGTCTTCTTCATGGAGTCCTTCCCGGGCCAGACCCGGACCTACCAGCGTAACGCGATCCGGCCCCGGATCTCAAAGGCCGGGGTCCCGGGGAGGGGGGTCAGGTCTTGAAAAATGCTGCAAAGAAAGACGTGACCCCTCCCGGCTTTTGACGCGCGGGGGGCGGATCAGGCTTCTTCGGGGGCCGCGATCGACGACATCAGGAGGCCCAGCCACGACAGGCCGGCCCCGGCCGACACCAGCGCCAGGCTCGAGGGCAGGGCCCTGGCCCCATACGAGCCGGCCAGCGCGATGGGAATCGACGCCGTGCCGGCGTTGCCGATCGACGCGACGTTGGTCAGCCACCGCTCGGCCTTGACCCCGGCCCGCTCGCGGATGACGTCGAGCATGCGGGTGCTCGACTGGTGCGGGACGACGCAATCGATGTCGTCGATGTGCCGGCCAGACCGCTGGCAGAGCGACGAGAGGGTCTCGACGGTGTGCTCGACGACGAACTTGAACAGGGCCTGGCCGCGCATGTGGACGCGATGGGCGGCGTCGGGGGCGTCTTCGCGGGCCCTGACGGCAAACAGCCCGGCGCGCGAGGCATCGACGCCCCCGTCGATGGCGTGGATGCGGTAGTTGGCCGGGCCGTCGCGCTCGATCAGGGCCGCACCGGCGCCGTCGCTGAAGATCAGGGCCGTGTCGGGCTCGGTGCCGACGGCGGCCGTTCCGAGCGAATCGGCACTGACGACGAGCACCGAGTTCATGCCGACGCCCAGCAGACCGATGCCGCTGAGGAGGGCGGCCGGAAACGAGGCGTGGCCCGCCTGCAGGTCAGTGGCCAGGGCCGGCTTCAGGCCCAGGGCGCTGCCGATCCGCGACGCCAGGGTGCTGCTCTTGTCGGCGTCGGTGAGGGTGGTGGCGACGATGGCATCGACGGAGGTGCGCCCGGCGCGGGTCATGGCGGCGTCGGCGGCGCGGGTCGCCAGCTCGAGGAGGGTCTCGCCCTCGCCGAGGAGGAACCGTCGATCGATGCCGATGCGGCGACGCATCCAGTCTTCCGACAAGCCCAGCCGTTCGGCGCAGGCCACATTGTCGAGGCAGATGCGGCCCAGGGCGGCACCGATTCCAGACATGCTGAAGGATACGGAACTCATGCGGGCTCTAGACAATACGCGATCCTCGCATGGCTCCGCATGCCGCAGTGTGACATCTGCGTCAGGCTTTGTCGGCCAGCTCTGCCATAAAACCGCCGATCCGCTCGTACAGCCCGCCCGGGGCGCACGGGTCAGGCGGAAGCTCCCGGGTGATCTCCTGCTTCGAGAATCCCGGCGTGACGGCATCGGCCGTCGCGCGCTGGGTCCACCACGAGGTCTCCTGCGAATACCGCGGATGGGTCTTGCGCGGCGGCGGGGCCTGCCGGGGCGACGCAAGGCGGGGGGCAATCACCCCCCCGATCAGCGACAGCTTCACGGTCGACGGCGGCACGAGCGCCAGGTCCTGCCGGCGCTCGAGCAGCTTCATGAGCCGGATCGGGTCGACGTTGGCCTTCTCGCGGAACTTGAACAGCACGGTGTTGCCTTCGCGATCGATCGCCTCGAGACGCAAGGCGTCGGCCGCAATCCGGATGCGCGCGTAGCCCTCGAGATGCGCCAGCGACGCCGGCGGCGGTCCGTAGCGATCCCTGACTTCCTGCAGCAGGTCGGCGAGCTGCGCCTCTGAACGGGCGGCCGCAATCCGCCGGTAGACGCTCAACCGCTGGTTCATGTCGGGGATGTACTGTTCGTCAATCCGCAGGTCGATCTTGAGGTTGACGTTGGCCCGCACGTCGTCCTCGAGGTCTTCGCCCTTCAGCTCACGGATCGTCTCCTCGAGCAGCTTCATGTACATCTCGAAGCCGATGGCCTCGATGTGCCCGCTCTGCTCGCCCCCCAGCAGGTTGCCCGCACCGCGGATCTCGAGGTCGAGCGCCGCGACGCGGAAGCCACTCCCGAGGTCGCTGAACTCCTTGATCGCCGCGAGGCGCTTGCGTGCCACGGGCGACAGCCCGGCTTCGGGAGGAATCAGCAGATACGCGTAGGCGCGACGGTCGGAGCGGCCGACGCGCCCGCGGAGCTGGTATAGCTGCGCCAGGCCATAACGATCGGCCCGGTTGATGATCATCGTGTTGGCGTTGGGAATGTCGAGCCCGTTCTCGATGATCGTCGTCGCCAGCAGGACGTCGTACTGCCGGTTCACGAACCCCAGCATCACCGCCTCGAGCTGGTGCTCGGCCAGTTGACCGTGCCCGACGCCGACCCGCGCCTCGGGCACGAGGCGCTGGAGCAGGCCCGCCATCGAGTAGATCGACTCGACGCGGTTGTGCACGAAGTAGACCTGGCCGCCGCGTTCGAGCTCGTGGCGGATCGCGCTCGAGATCACCTGCTGGTCGAACTTGATCACGTTGGTCTGGATCGACTGTCGGTCGCGCGGCGGCGTCTCGATCACCGACATGTCGCGGATGCCGACCAGCGACATGTTGAGCGTGCGCGGGATGGGCGTGGCCGACAGTGTCAGCACGTCCACCTTCTTGCGCAGCTGCTTGATCTTCTCCTTGTGCGACACGCCGAACCGCTGCTCCTCGTCGACGATCAGCAGGCCGAGGTCGTGGAAGACCACGTCCTTCGACAACAGGCGGTGCGTGCCGACCAGGATGTCGAGCTTTCCCGCCGCGAGGCGTTCGAAGATCGTTTTCTGATCGGGCTTCGACTTGAAGCGGCTGACCTGCTCGATCGTGACCGGGAAGGCCGCGAACCGCTGGCGCAGTGTCTTTTCGTGCTGGAAGGCGAGCACGGTCGTCGGCGCGAGGACCGCCACCTGCTTGCCATCCATCACCGCCTTGAAGGCGGCCCGCATCGCGACCTCGGTCTTGCCATAGCCGACGTCGCCACACAGCAGGCGGTCCATCGGCGTCGACGACTCCATGTCTTTCTTGATGTCGGCAATCGCGGTGGCCTGATCGGGCGTCAGGTCGTACTCGAACGCGCCCTCGAACTCCTCCTGCCAGTGCGTGTCGACGTTGAACGCGTGGCCCTGCACGGCCTTGCGCGACGCGTAGAGCTTGAGCAGCTCGTCGGCCATGTCGCGCATCGTCTTCTTGACGCGCGTGCGGGCCTTCTCCCACGTCGTGCCGCCCAGCTTGTCGAGCGACGGTTTCACCGCGCCCGAGTACTTCTGCACGAGGTCGAGGCGCTCGACCGGGACGAAGAGCTTGTCTTCGCCCGCGTAGCGCAGCTCCATGAACTCCTGCGCGTCGGCACCGACCGAGAGCTTCTTGAGCCCGACGAACACGCCGATGCCGTGATCGACGTGCACGACCATGTCGCCGATCTTCAGGTCGCGGAAGTCAGACAGGAAGGTGCGCGCGGCCGATCGTCGCCGTTCGTGGCGCTGCCGGTCGTCGTCGAAGACGTCGGTCTCGGCGATCAGCTGCAGGCCGGCCGCGCCGAGCCTGAAGCCGTGCGAGAGCCGCCCGTGCGCCACGACCACGGCCGCGCCGCGCATCGACTCCGCGCGGTCGATGTTCACCGCGACGACGTCGTACTCGCGCAACAGCTCGATCGTGCGTTCGGCGCGGCCGGTCGTGGCCACCACGAACACGACCGTGTCGCGACGCTCGCGGGCACGCCTGATGTCGGCCACCCAGTCCTGCACGCGCCCGCGGTACTCGGGCGCGGGCTGCACCTCGACGTGCGCGGTCGAGGCGACGGCCGCGTCCGCCAGGCGCGGGCGGTCGTCGACCTGCGGCTCGTCCGGCGCCTCGACATCGTCGCTCGCTGACGGCCCGGAGGCTGCTGAAAGGACCGCGTCCGGAATGTCGCGACTGTCGGGACCGGCGTGTTCGTCGGCCTCGAGCGCCGCGGCATCAACTGATGACGGGGCGCCACCGAGCGCAAGCTCCTCGAGCCTGACGGCACCCGACAGGCGCTCGACGAGGGTCGACCACGGCAGCGCGAGCGCCGTTGGCTCTGGCGCGATCGGGTTGCGCGCCAGCGCATCGGCGTAGCTGTTGGCCAGCTGCGCCTCGTACTTCAGCCCTGCAACGTCGATGGCATGGGTCTCTGACGTGAACCACCGCATGTTGCGGCGGATGGTGTAGTCGAAGACCGTCGCGCTGCGATCCGATACGGCCAGGCCATCGGCCGACGCGTCGCTGACGTGCTCGCGCACCGGCACGATCAGGGCGTGATCGACGGTTTCGACCGAACGCTGCGTCGAGGGATCGAACCGGCGGATCGACTCGACCGTGTCGCCGACGAACTCGATGCGCAGCGGGTACATGTCACCGGCGGGGAAGACGTCCACGACGCCGCCGCGGATGCAGAACTCGCCGTGCTCGTCGACCGGATCCTCTGCCGTGAATCCTGCCTCGGCGAGCCGCGACCGCAGCACGTCGAGCGGAAAGTCCTCGCCGGGCCGCAGGTCGATCGTGGCGTGCGTCACGCGATCGGGCGGGCTCAGTCGTGGGAACAGGGCCGCGATCGACGCGACGACGATGCGCGCGGTGCCGCGCGCGAGGGCGTGCAGGGCCCTGGCGCGCGCCGACGCGACGTCGAAGTGGGGAAGCAGCCCACGGTAGGGATCGACTTCCTCTGACGGAAAGGCGACGACG
>JAEUQQ010000182.1 GCA_016789685.1 Acidobacteriota bacterium
TGCCCGCACGCACGTGACGCTCGACGACCTCGACGAGCGGCTGGCGTTGTTCCTCGACGACCACGACGTGATCGCGCTCGAGCACGAATCCAGCGCGCACTGGCGAGTCTACTTCGCCGACGACCAGGCGCGGCTGCGCGTGTGCGAATCGCTGCCCGACGCGCTGCCCGACACGTTCGACATGGGGCCGGTGGATGTCGAGGACGAAGGCTGGGCGCTCAAGGTGCAGCAGACGCTCGGCGCGGTCGAGGTCGGCCGCGTGGTGATCGCACCGCCCTGGGACGTCCCGGCCTCGACGCCGCACCAGGTCATCGTCATCGAACCGTCGATGGGGTTCGGGACGGGACACCACCAGTCGACCCGGCTGTGCCTGCGGATCCTGCAGGACGTGGATGTCACGGGACTCGACGTGATCGACGCCGGCACGGGCTCTGGCGTGCTCGCCATCGCGGCCTGCCTGCGTGGGGCGGCGCACGCCCGCGCGCTCGACTACGACGAAGACGCCATCGCGGGCGCCGTCGAGAACGCCCGCCGCAACGCCGTCGACGACCGCGTCGAAGCCGCCGTGGAGGATCTCGGCACCTGGTCTGGCGCCCCGGCGCCGCTGGTGTTCGCCAACCTCACCGCCTTCCTCCTGCGCCGTTTCATGGCGACCGTTCACGCGATGGTCGCGCCGGGCGGACGCCTGATCCTGAGCGGCTTCACGACCGACCAGGTGCCCCTCGTCCTCGACGCGTTCCCCGGCTGGACGACGGTCTCGCGGATGGACGAAGACGACTGGGTCGGCCTGCTGCTCCAGCGCTGAGCAGGCCTCGAGGATGGCGCTGCTTCCCCGCTTCCATGCGCCGCGCCTGGCGGATCGGCCGTCGTCGGTCGTCCTCGACGCCGACGAGGCCCATCACCTCGCGCACGTCGCGCGCGTCGCCCCGGGCGCGGCGGTGGAACTCTTCGACGGGCAGGGCGCGACGGCACGCGGCATCGTCGCGAACATCGCGAAGAAGGCGGTCGTCGTCGACCAGCTCGTCGTCATCGAACCAGCGAGGGAACCGCGCGTGGACGTGACGCTGGCGATCGGCTGGCTCCGCACCGACCACATGGACGCCGTCATCCGCGACGCGACGATGCTCGGCGTGCGCGAGATCCAGCCGCTCCTGACGCACCGCACGACCGCCCGCATCGCCTCGCGCGACACGGCGCACGTGCAATCCCGGTGGCAGCGCATCGCGATCGGCGCGTTGAAGCAGTGCGGGGGCGCGTGGTTGCCCACGCTTCAGGCTCCGGTAGCCTTTCGCGACTGGCTGGAACGCGCGACACCGGCCGTGCGCCTCCTGCTCGTGGAGCCCGGCGCAGGCGACGGCCACTCGCGGCGTGACGTCGACGCCCTGGCACCGTCGGCGCCCGCTGATGCCGCGCTCGTCGTGGGCCCCGAGGGTGGCTGGACGACCGACGAGGTCGAGGCAGCAGTCGCGCAGGGCTGCCTGCCCTGGTCGCTCGGCGCACGCGTGCTGCGGGCCGATGCGGTCGCGGTGGCAGCGCTCTCGGCCCTCCGCTATGCGTGGGAGCGAGACGAACGGGGCTGAGACCGCCGGGCGCAGCGCGGAATCAGGGCTATACTGCGGGCGCGGATGCTGTTCAAGGGCCAATCACTCGGCAAGTACCGCATCCTCTCGCCCCTCGGGAGCGGTGGATTCGGCACCGTCTACCTCGCCGAAGACACGTGGATCGACAAGAAGGTCGCGCTCAAGATCCCGCACCGGCAGAACCTCGACTTCGGCGAACTGCTGCGCGAGCCACGCCTGCTGGCGAGCGTGAGCCACCCCAACATCGTCGCCATCACGACGGCCGAGAAGCAGGACGGCGTGTTCTTCATCGTGATGGAGTACGTGCCGGGCGTGACACTCGAGCACATCATCGCCACCGACGGCCCGCTCGACGTCGCGCGCGCCGTCGACTACGCGGTGCAGATCTGCAATGCGATCGAGCACGCGCACAGCCAGGGTGTGCTGCACCGTGACCTGCGGCCGGCCAACGTGCTGGTGACCGACAAGGACCTCGTCAAGGTCGCCGACTTCGGCACCTCGCGGTTCCTCGAGATCGCGGCGCACGGGACGACGGTCATCGGCTCGCCGCCGTACATGGCCCCGGAGCAGTTCCAGGGCAAGGCGGTGTTTGCGTCCGACCTCTACTCGCTGGGGGTCTCGATGTACCAGATGCTGACGGGCGTGCTCCCGTACGACACCCCGTCGCCGGCCGACATCGAGCGGTTGCTGCAGGGCGAGGTCATCTCGCCGCCCCGGCTCAAGAACGCGGCGATTCCCAAGGTGCTCAACGACGTGGTGATGCAGGCGATGGCCGCCGACGTCACGCGCCGCTACCAGCGCGCGTCAGACCTGCTGCACGCCCTGATCGACATGCGGCCGCAGATCCGGCGGCCGACGCCGGTGCGCATCCCGGCCCTGGAGGGCGTCCGGACGACGCGCACGCCCCCGCTCCCTGCGCCAGACGAGGCGTCGTCGCCGCGCCCGCGGCCGCGGGATCCGGCGGTCGCGGGGCCGCGTTTCTGCTGGAATTGCCGCAAGCCGCTGCACGCCCGCACCGACCGCTGCCCGTTTTGTCGCGAGCCGCAGTGAAGTGCTAGACTCGGCCCCGCGGCAGGCGGCGCATGCGCACGCCTGCCGGCGCCACTCAAGGAAGGTGCGCGCAGAGCCGATTCGAGGAGCACGGCAATGGGATTCACCGGTACGGGCAAGGTGTGGATGAACGGCACGATGGTCGAGTGGGCCGACGCGACGGTGCACATCGCGTCGCACGTGATCCACTACGGCACGGGCGTGTTCGAGGGCATTCGCTGCTACGACACCCCCAAGGGATCGGTCGTGTTCCGCCTCGACCCGCACATGCGCCGGCTCTACGATTCGGCCCGGATCTACCGCATGGACTACGGGGTCGGCGTTGACGCCCTGACCACCGCCGTGCTCGACACGATCCGCGCCAACGGCCTGAAGGCCTGCTACATCCGCCCGCTGATCTACCGCGGCTACGAGGCCCTCGGGGTCAACCCGTTCCCGTGCCCCGTCGATGCGTGCATCCTCGTGTGGGAGTGGGGCGCCTACCTCGGCAACGACGCGCAGGCGAAGGGCGTCGACATCTGCGTCAGTTCGTGGCACCGGGCCGCGCCCAACACCTTCCCGTCGCTCGCCAAGACGACCGCCAACTACGCCAACGCCGGGCTCATCAAGATGGAAGCCACCCTCGACGGCTTCGCCGAGGGCATTGCGCTCGACACGCTCGGCTACGTCTCGGAAGGCAGCGGCCAGAACATCTTCCTCGTGCGCGACAAGGTGCTCTACACGCCGCCGGTCAGCGCCGCCATCCTCCCCGGCATCACGCGCGACTCGGTCACCACGATTGCCCGCGACCTCGGCTACGAGGTGCGGGAGTCGCTGATCCAGCGCGAAGCCCTGTACATCGCCGACGAAGCGTTTTTCGTCGGGACGGCCGTCGAAGTCACGCCCATCCGCAGCATCGACCACATCGTGGTGGGTTCGGGCACGCCCGGCCCCATCACGAAGGCGATTCAGCAACGGTACTTCGACATCATCAACGGAGCCGTGCCTGACACGCACGGCTGGCTCACCGCCGTCGACGTGCCGGTTGGCGCGGGCGGGCGGTGAGAGCCGGAGCTGCCGCGACGCGCCGCTGAGACGGCGCGCCGGGCGTGGCCCCGACGGAGCGCCCCGATGCACATCAATGAGCTGTTGCGCAGCGCCATGGAGCACCGCGCGTCAGACTTGCACCTGAAGGCCGGCAGCTACCCGATGATGCGGGTCGACGGCATCCTCGCGCCTGCGGCCGAAGACAAGCGTCTCGAGCGCGAAGACACCGAGGCCATCGCGGCCATGATCATGCCGCGGGCGCAGTTCGAGCGCTTCAAGGAACTGAGCGAGCTCGACCTCGCGTACAGCGTGCCCGGCCTCGGGCGCTTCCGCTGCAACGTCTACCACCAGCGCGGCACGGTCGCCCTCGTCTTCCGCATCATCCCGACCATCGTCCCGACGATCGATGCGCTCGGGCTGCCGGGGGTGCTCAAGGGCATCGCCGACGAGGAACGCGGCCTCGTGCTCGTCACCGGCACCACCGGGTCGGGCAAGAGCACGTCGCTGGCGGCGATGATCGACCACATCAACCACACGCGGTCGGCGCACATCATGACCGTCGAGGACCCGATCGAGTATTTGCACCGCGACAACATGTCGCTGGTGAACCAGCGCGAGGTCTCGGTCGACACGCCCTCGTTTGCGCATGCCCTGCGCAGCGCGCTGCGCCAGGACCCCGACGTCATCCTCGTCGGCGAGATGCGCGACCTCGAGACGGTCGAAACGGCCCTGCTCGCGGCAGAAACCGGGCACCTCGTGTTGTCGACCCTGCACACGCTCGACGCGCCCGAGAGCATCAACCGCATCATCGCGGTCTTCCCGCCGCACCAGCAGCGGCAGGTGCGCATCCAGCTCGCGTCGGTCCTGCGGGCCGTCGTCTCGCAGCGCCTGATGCCGCGCAGCGGAGGCATGGGCCGGTGCGCCGCCGTCGAGGTCATGATCGCGACGCCCTTCATCCGCGACTGCATCGTCGACAAGGACAAGACCCACCTCATCCACGGCGCCATCGCCGGCGGCACGTCGCAGTACGGGATGCAGACGTTCGACCAGTCGATCTTCAGCCTGTACGAGCGCGGCGTCGTCTCCTACGACGACGCGATGCGCTACGCGTCGAACAAGGACGAGTTCAAGCTCAAGGTGCAGGGCATCACGACGACCTCTGAAACCGCGCGTGACTCGATGATGCGTTCCGCCACGACGGGCGACGACTCGGAGATCACGCGCTTCAGCCACTGAGCCGACCTCGCCCATGACCGGTTCCGGCCGTCGCCCGATGGGGGGTCGTTCGCGCGGCCGCTCCGCCACCCCCGGTGACCAGGACGACGCCCCCTCCGATCCGTACATCACGGCGCTGCGCTGGCTGGGACGGCGTGAACTCACCGAGCGCCAGGTCAGGCAGCGGCTCGCCGCGCTCGGCACGGCGCCTGACGCGATCGACGAGGCGGTGACCCGCCTGCGCGCCAACCGGGCCCTGGACGACGCGCGCGTGGCGAGCGCGTACGTCCGCACCGCCGGCGAGCTCAAGGGACGCGGGCGCAACCGGATCGCGCGCGAACTGTCGGCGATGGGCCTCGGCGACGGCCTCGTCAAGGCGGCACTCGATGCGGCGGCATCGCCCGACGAGGAACGCGAGCGCCTCGAGCGCGCCCTGGCGCGCAAGGCCCGTGGCCTCGACCTGTCCGACCACGCCCTGCGGCGGAAGGTCATCGCCGCGCTCATGCGCCAGGGCTTCGAGTTCGAGGGCATTCGCGCGGCGCTGGCCCGGCGCGGCCGCCACGACGACCATGATGAGTGACCGGCACGTTCCCCACGCTGGAGCGGGACGAGGCGGCGCGCTCCGTGACCACGCGACCATCCGCTGGGGCATCATCGGCTGCGGTGACGTCACCGAGGTCAAGAGCGGCCCGGGGTTCCAGAAGGCAGAGGGTTCGAGACTCGTCGCCGTGATGCGCCGCAACGGCGCGCTCGCGCGCGACTACGCGTCGCGTCACGGCGTACCGCGGTGGTACGACACCGCCGACGCCCTCATGGCCGACCCCGAGGTCGATGCGGTCTATGTGGCGACGCCGCCCGACTCGCACCACGAGTACGTGCGGCGATGCGCGGCGGCGCACAAGCCGGTCTACGTCGAGAAGCCGATGGCGATGCATGCCGGCGAGTGCGAGTCGATGATCGAGGCGTGCCGCGCCGCGGGCGTGCCGCTGTTCACGGCGTACTACCGCCGGGCGATGCCGAAGTTCACGCGGATCAAGGCCCTCGTCGACGAGGGCACGATCGGCGACGTGCGGGCCGTCACCACGGTGCTCTACCAGTCGTACGCGCCGCCGGCGGGGACGGTGCCCTGGCGTGTCGATCCGCGCAAGGCGGGCGGCGGCCTGTTCGTCGACCTCGCGCCGCATACGCTCGACTTCCTCGACTACGTCCTGGGGCCGATCACCGACGTCGCCGGCGCCGCCGGCAACCAGGCCGGCCGCTATCGGGCCGAAGACATCGTGTCGATGCGGTTTGCCTTCGGATCCGGCGTCCAGGGGGTGGGCCTCTGGGCCTTCAGCCTCGGCACCAGCCTCGACCGCACCGAACTGCTGGGCAGCCACGGCCGGATCGCGTTTTCGACCTTCGGCGACGACCCGATCGTCGTGGAGACTGGCGACGGCACCGAGTCCGTCGCGATCGCCAGGCCCGAGCACGTCCAGCAACCCCTCATCCAGACAGTGGTCGATGACCTGCGCGGCCGCGGCCACTGCCCCAGCACCGGCGAATCCGCCCTCAGGACCACCCGCGTCACCGACGCTGCCCTGCGCAGCTACTACGCCCCACCCACGCCCGACGCCCCGTAAGACCGCCTCACGATCCCCGCGCGAGTTCCTGACCTGGCGCACAGGTGGGCCCGCCCTCCGTAACGCGGGGTTCCTGGCCTGGCGCGAAGGAGGGTACAATCACCGGCTATGCATTCGCGCGACATCCGTTCAGGCTTCCTCGACTTCTTCGCCGCCCACCAGCACCGCATCGTCTCGAGCGCCTCACTGGTGCCGACCGACGACCCGACGCTGCTGTTCACCAACGCGGGGATGAACCAGTTCAAGGACGTCTTCCTCGGCAAGGAGAAGCGCGACTACGCGCGCGCAACCACGTCGCAGAAGTGCATGCGCGTCTCGGGCAAGCACAACGACCTCGACAACGTGGGCCCGTCGCTGCGGCACCACACGTTTTTCGAGATGCTCGGGAACTTCAGCTTCGGCGACTACTTCAAGGCCGACGCCATCGAGTTCGCCTGGCGGCTGATCACCGAGGTCTGGCAGCTGCCCCCCGACAAGCTGATCGCCTCGGTGTTCAAGGGCGACGCCGACGTGCCGCGTGACAGCGAGGCCTTCGACCTCTGGCGACGCTACCTGCCTGCCGATCGCATCGTCGAGTACGGCGCCGACGACAACTTCTGGCAGATGGGCGAGATCGGCCCGTGCGGACGGTGCTCGGAGATCTACTACCAGCGCGCCGACGGCGAAATCGAGATCTGGAACAACGTCTTCATGGAGTTCGAGAAGCAGCCCGGCGGCGTCCTCGTGCCGCTGCCGGCGCCGTCGATCGACACGGGGATGGGCCTCGAGCGCATCACCGCCGTCGTCCAGCAGAAGAACTCGAACTACGACACCGACCTCTTCCAGCCGATCCTGGCCGAGATCGGCCGCCTGACGCATCACACCTACGGAACGGGCGACGCTGCCGACGTGTCGATGCGCGTCGTGGCCGACCACATCCGCGCCACGACCTTCCTGATCGGCGACGGCGTG
>JAEUQQ010000189.1 GCA_016789685.1 Acidobacteriota bacterium
CGAACCCCGGTCAGTGCCCGCATCGCGACGGCGTACGTGGCGCCGAACGACAGCGCGAGCCACACCCCTGCGCAGGTCCACGACACCCACGAGGGCCACGTTGCCTGGGCGAGCCTGGCTCGATCGAACAGCGTGCCATGCGACGCGCTCGTCGCGAATCCCGCGTCTCCCCACACGTCGCGGCCGTCGATGGCGAGGATGCCGTCGCGATATCGCTCGTCGCGCGTCGATTGGACGAAGACGCCGCGTTCGGCGAGCTGATTCGGGACTGCGATGCGGATCCTGTAGGTCTTGCCCGCCGAATCCGCCACAGAGGGGAAGCGCCACCAGACCTGTTGACCGGTGGCGACATCGGCCATGCGACGAACGATGCGGTAGGTGGGCGAACTGGCGCCTGCGTCGTGCACCTCGGCGAGTTCGAGCACCACATCTGCGTCGATGGTGGCGGGGGCCGCAGGACGCAGTCCCAGTGCCACCCCGTTCAGCCCCATCTGGCCCATCGCGAACGTCTGTGTCAGCGTGACTGGTCCACCGATGGGGCCCGCTTCGACGCCGCTGTCGGCGCGAATCGACGGCACCCCGGCGCTGCGGACACCGATCACCCAGACCTGAACCGCGACGAATGCGATGGCGGCAGTGACGCTGGCGAACCGGCGCGCGCGACGAACGCCGTCAGTGGACACGCGCGACCACGTTCTGACTTGCGCGGCTCGAGCAAACTGACCCAGTCACCGACGGGTAGCCTATCACCGGCGTTCAAGAGATGGGAACGAGTCCGGTCGTTGTGGGCGACCACGGCGTGTTCGGCGAGAGCAAGGGCGCCGACATTGCCGACGGACGCGCGACACACAGCGACGTGGACGGCCTATGCCTGGCGGCGGGCTCGGCTAGTCGACGAGCCGCAATCGGCCCCGTTCAGACGCCGATGCCTGCGGAGTCCACCGAATTACCGTCGGGCGACCGCCCGGCGATGGGGAAGCTGACCGGCCAGTCGAGATCACCAGGTCGTTCCTGCCGTAGCTCAGATTCACGGCGCGATCGAGATGCGTGATGTAGACGAGTGCCGCGCCGTGTCGGTAGGGCACGTCGAGGAAGTGCAGGTGAGCGCCGGGTGCTGGAGACGGTACCGCGATGTGCAGGTCGGTCAGGAGATCCTGCGCGATCTGGCCAGCGACAACCCAGTCGCGGCCCGCCAGCACGTACTGGCGTCCCCACAGCATCAGCGTGACCGTCAGCAGCGCGCCGGCAACGCCCCGCAGTTGCGGTCGAATCGAGACGGCACCGGCGCCCGTGCCGATGAACATCGCGACGCCCGCGGCCGAGAGGTAGGCGAAGCGATCAGCGAACCCGATGTACGTGGTGAATGGCACGAAGGCCACGACGATGATCGCGACGGCGATCGCTGCAGCGCGCCACGACGCCGGTCGTCGGGCGATGGCCCAGGCCAGGACGAGGCCGGTGACCACCGTCACCATGAACGTCGTGCTCTGGCCCGGCGTGCGGCCGATGCCCGCCGCCAGGAGGCGAGAGGCTGCAGCAGTTCCGTTCACGCGCAACCGCTCGAGCATCGACGCTGACCCAAGCTCGGCTTCCGGACGCGACAGGTGCAACCAGAAATCGTCAGTGGGGGTTGTCAGAACTCCATAGCGTACCGCGAGATAGGCCAGAAGGGCCAGCCACGGCGTGAGCCAGAGTAGCGACCGTCCCCCCCCCCCCCCGGCTCGTCACCATGACCGGCATCAGCAGTAGGGGAAGGATCAATGCGGCCTCGTAGCTGAGGAGCGCGCCGATGACGAGGCTGACGAGAACGAGGTGGTCAGTCGGGCTGGGACGCCTGTTGGCGCGCTGGAGTATCCAGGCGATGGCGGCCAGGCTGAACAACGAAGCCAGGGGGTAGGTGCGGCCGGAAATCCAGATCACGGATTCGTGGGTCACCGGATGCAGCACGAAGGCGAGACCCGCGACGACCGCCGACAGGGTCGAGTGGTGGCATCGATGACCCCTGCGTCAGTGGCAGATCTGCCCAAGCCACTGAGGCATGCCCACGAGGTTACAGCATTCCGATGTTCCGAGGTCGTCACGGCTGAACGGTGCTGCGTCTCGCGCTGTGCGTCGGCACCTCGCCCCGACTCCGGACTCGTTCACTCGGGCAGGTCGCGGCCAGGATCGACCGAGCGCAGGTACTCCTCGACGGGCATGGCGAGGATGCCGTCCAGCCGCAGGCGATCCCTGCCGCGGTAGAGAAGGACGCGTGTCGCCTCAGGGTAGTCTTCGCCGAACGAGCGCAATCCAGAAAGGTCCTTCGGCCGGATGCGCGATGCGCTCGTCACCTCGATGGCAGTGAAGGCGTCCCGGCCGTACACGACGAAATCCACTTCGTTGCCAGCGCGCGTGCGCCAGAATGAGAGCGTCGCGTCGCGACGTGAGTACGCCACCCAGGCGCGGAGATGCTGGGCGACCAGTCCTTCGAGTGCAGCGCCCGCGATCTCCTCCGGCCGATCGAGCGGGCCCTTCGGCCGGAAAGCGCGGAACAGGCCCACGTCGAACCAGTAGAACTTCGGGTGGGACGAGACCTGCCGTTTCGCGCGCCGCGTGAAAACGGGCAGGCGGTAGGCCAACAGGAGATCCTCGAGGACGGATAGATACCCGTCGATCGTGGCCCGCGGCGTCTCACACTCGCGGGAGACGTCGGCAAGATTCATCTGCGTGCCGTGGCTGAAGCTGATGGCCTCGAGGAAGCGCACGAAGCTCGACATCCGCCGGGCCAGCCCCTCGAACTGCACCTCCTCGCGCACATACAGCCCCGCATAGGCGTTGAGTGCCTCCTGCGGTTCCTTCGAATCCCAGATCACGGGGAGCATCCCGGTGAGCAGCGCTCGATCCATCCGGAACCCGGATCCGATCTCCCGGGCCATGAACGGGTGCATCGACAACATCGTGGCCCTCCCAGCCAGCAGGTCGACGCCACTCCGCTTGAGCTTTCGGGCACTGGATCCCGTGAGAATGAAGCGGGGGCCGGGGCGGCCCCGCGATCGGCCCGGCCCGCGGCCTCGATCCTCGATCAGTTGATGGACGACGTCGAGGAGGGCGGGGACCTTCTGGACCTCGTCGACGATCAGCACATCGAGGTCATCGCGCCCCCGAACCAAGTCGCCGAGACGCTCCGGCCGGGCCAGGTACTCGCGCTCCTCCCGGGGATCCAGGAGATTGACCACAAGGGCGTCCGGGAAGACCGTCCGGAGCCAGGTCGATTTTCCAGTGCCTCTGGGACCCAACAAGAAGAAGTGGCCTGCGTGGGGACGAAGGAATCGTGGCAGGTCCGACATTTGTGGTGCATTATTTACGACACCGCCGTGATATTGCAACCGCTCACCGTGGACCAGGGGTGCCGTTGGGCCGGCGGCCGCACGGTCCCTCGTTCCGACGTGAGGGCGAGATTGGGTTGTGCAACGACGCACGCCGTGCGGGGGCACATGAGACGCAACGCGGCCGCCGTCGTAAGCAGGTTTCTTGGAAGTGCCAGTGTGTTTGGTGCGCGCTCCTGGATTCGAACCAGGGCCCCCCGCGGTGCGAGATGTCGGCCTTCATCGAACTGCGTGACTATATTAGCCAATATGGCTATTCTTGGATGTCATGAAGACCGTGCCAGCAACGGAAGCCAAGAACAGGTTCGGCGCCATCCTCGACGACGCCCAGCGAGAACCCGTCGTGATCCAACGCCAGGAACGAGACATCGCCGTCGTCTTGTCGATGGCCGACTACGAACGATTGCGGTCTGGCAACGCGAGGGCCTTCCTCGAATTGCGCCGCTCGGTTGCGGCGGAAGCTGAGACGGCGGGCTTGACCGACGAGGTGCTCCGAGGCCTGCTGCGTGCCGGCCGTTCGTGAGCGCGTCGTCATCGACACGAACGTGTTCGTCAGCGGGCTCCTGTCGACGCAGTCACCGCCAGCGCGCTGCATCGAGCACGTGGTCGGCTGTTGCCAACTCGTCGCGTCGGAGGCCAACCTCCGGGAGTTGATGCAGACGCTGCTCTCGCCGAAGTTCGATCGATACGTCAGCCAGGCGCGGCGAGAAGCACTGCTCGGCAGGCTTGCCCCAATCGTCGAGATCGTCGAGGTCGTGCAACAGGTTCGGGCGTGCCGCGATCCGAAGGATGACCAGTTCCTGGAAGCCGCCGTCAACGGACGGGCCGACGTCGTGATCACCGGCGACGCGGACCTGCTCGCACTCGATCCGTTTCGCGGGATCGCGATTGTCACGCCGGCGGCGTACCTGGCACGGTGATCGCAAACAGGGAGGGCGGTCCGGAGCCAGCGCGGTTCTTCGTTGCCTCTGGGCCGCAAGCGGAAGTGGCCTCGTGAGGGTCGGCGAAATCGTGGTACCGCCGACATTGCGGTTGCGTTATTTACGACACCGCCGTGATATTGCAACTGCTCACCGTGGACCAGAGGTGCCGTTGGGCCGGCGGCCGCACGGTCCCTCGTTCCGACGTGAGGGCGAGATTGGGTCGTACAACGACGCACGCCGTGCGGGGGCACATGAGAAGCAGCGCGGCCGCCGTCGCAAGCAGGTTTCTTAGAAGTGCCAGTGTGTATGGTGCGCGCTCCTGGATTCGAACCAGGGACCCCCGCCGTGTGAAGGCGGTGCTCTACCG
>JAEUQQ010000093.1 GCA_016789685.1 Acidobacteriota bacterium
GAAGCCAGGCAACCGGGAAATGGTAACCGGGAACCGCGAGAATCTCCGCAGAAATCCGCCGTCAGACGCGGAGGAACCCCGTCACCGCATCCACCGCGTCGTGCGCCGCGGCCAGCGCGTTCTCGTAGGCCGGGGCTCCCATCGTGTCGGTGTGGCAGAAGTAGAGCCCGGGCTGCGACTGCGTCGCCGTCTTGAGCGTGCCGTCGGCCATCTGGCCGGGGCGCGTCACGATCATCGGGTGGCCCCAGCGGCACAGCTGCACGCCGTCGATGTCGGCCGCCTTCAGGCCGTGCGGACCGAAGCCCGCGAGCACCTCGCGGCGCACTTCGGCCTCGAGATCGGCATAGCTCGCACCAAACACTTCCGAACGCCCGTCCGCGTAGGGAAACGGGCGATAGACCGTCAGCACGGCGTGCGACGCGTGCCGTCCCATCACGAAGTCGGCGAGGATGGCATCCGAATACACCTTGCTCGCCGACAGGTCGCGGGTCGGCTTCGTCGCGACGTCGACGCCGTGCACGCGGGTCAGCTCGTAGCCGTTGCGCAGGGCCGGCGCGCTGAAGATGTCGTTGGCGTTCCGGCGCAGCAGCACGTTGGCGACGACATACGCGCGGTAGTCGAGCGTCGCGATCGCGTCGCGCTGCCCGGCGGGCAGCGACGGCATCAGCTTCGGCACGAGGAACAGTGGCGTCGCCATCACGACCGAGCGCGCCCGGTACGTGAACAATGCGTCGTGCTCCCACGTGGTCACCACGAACTCGCCGTCCCGGCGTTCGACGCGCAACGTCCACGCGCCCGTCGTGATCGCACGCGGGTTGTCGCGCAGGATGCGCTCGCCGAGGCGTTTCGCGATGAACGCGTTGCCGCCGGGGAACACGAGCGCACCGCCGAACTCCGCGGCAAAGAAGTTGAGCCCGTGGTAGGCCGAGGTCTCTTTCGCGGTCGTGCCGAAGGCGCCCCAGCAGTAGTACTCGATGGCTTCCCAGCCGAGACGCGAGATCGCCCCGACCGACTGGCCGTAGACCTTTCGCTGCAGGGCCGCGTCGCGGAGGAACGCCGCGAACGACACACGGTCGAGTGCCTCGACGAGCGCGGGATCCGTCGGCGGCACCGACGGGTAGTTGTCTGACTCGAGCACGTGCTCGAAGAACCGCTTGTTGCGCGCGGTGTAGACCTCGGCCTCGGGCACCACGCGGCGGCTGCTGAAGATGCAGTGGTTGGCGTCGCCGCTCAGGCGCCGCTGCAGCGACCGATCGTTGGCGAGATCGTCGCCGCGGGTGCGCAGGCCGAGTTCCTCGAGGAGCTGGAAGCCGGTCTTCTCGCGGGGATCCTCGCTGTCGGGATCGGGATCGAGCATGTACGCCGCACCGAGCGCGTAGTCGATGCCCTGCCACGACGCGCTGCGCGAGACGCCACCCACCTCGGCTTCGCGCTCGAGCAGCAGCACGTTCCCCTTTCGCAGCCGGTAGGTCGTCACGAGTCCCGAGATGCCGCCGCCGACGACGATGGTGTCGTAGAGACCGGGCCGCGTCTGCGGGGTCCCCTTGGCGAGCACCGCGTCGGGATCCATGAGCAGCTGATGGGCCAGCTCGAAGTTGTCGCCGGTGAAGACGGGCGCCGGCTGCATGGCCCAGGCCGGCAGCCCGCCGATCCAGGGGGTGGCGCCGAGAATGGCGAGCCCCGAGAGGAAGTGGCGCCGGCTGACCGGATCGGGCGTGTGGACCTTCGACATGGGAACGACTCCTCGCGATGCAGACCGTCGCCGCGCACGCGTCGCGTGCGCGGAAGCGCCGTTACGAGACCTTGACCAGGAGCTTGCCGGTGTTGGCGCCGTCGAAGAGGCGGTTGAGCGCGTCTGGCGCGTGCTCGAGCCCCTCGACGACATCGACCCTGTACTTGAGACGCCCTTCCATATACCACTTTCCGAGCGCCTGCATCGCCTCGGGGAACCGGCTGGCGTAGTCGAGCACGATGAAGCCCTCGATGCGGGCGCGCTTGATGAGCAGGTTGCCGAGATAGCGCGGGCCCGGCGGCGGCACGGCGTCGTTGTAGTGCGAGATGAGGCCGCACAGCGAGATGCGCGCACGCAGGGCGATCTGGCCGAGCACCGCGTCGAGGATCTCGCCACCGACGTTGTCGAAGTAGATATCGACGCCGTCGGGGCACAGGTCGCGCAATCGGTGCGCGACCTTCTCGGTGCGGTAGTTGATCGCCTCGTCGAATCCGAGGTCGCGCGTGATCCAGGCGCACTTGTCGTCGGTGCCCGCGATGCCGATGACGCGGCAGCCGAGGATTTTGCCGATCTGGCCGACGAGCGATCCGACGGCGCCGGCGGCGGCCGAGACCACGAGCGTCTCGCCGGGCTTCGGATGGGTGATGTCGATGAGGCCGAAGTAGGCAGTGGCCCCGATGTGGCCAAACAGGCCGAAGCAGGCATCGAGCGGGAGGCCGGGCACCGGGTCGATGCGCGTGAGGTGACGGCCGTCGGTCACCACGTGCGACTGCCAGCCGAACATGCCCTGCACGAGTGTCCCGACGGGGAGGGTGGCGAGGCGCGACTGCTCGACCACGCCGAGGGCGATCCCGCGCATCACCTCGCCGAGGGGAATGGGCGGGAGGTAGGTCGCGGTCGCGTTGGCCCAGCCGCGGTTGGTCGGGTCGAGCGACAGGTAGCGGACGGCGACGAGGGCCCGCCCGTCGGCCAGGTCGGGCAGGGGCGTTTCGGCGAAGGTGAAGTGCTCGCGCGTCAGGCGGGTCGTCGGCCGCGCGGCCAGGAGCCATTGCCGGTTGATGGTGGGCATGGGGGATTGTCGCTCAGTCGGGGAGCGAACGGCAGCAGGTCAAGGGCCTGGCAGGGAGCGCCGGGTCGCGGTGCGCGGCCGGCAGCGCCGGGCTTCCGGATCGCGGGCGTCGTGATCTATACTTGCGCGTTATGCTCTATTACGCAGTCGTGTTCGTGTACGTGGTCGCGTGTTTCCTGCTCATCGTCGCCGTGCTCCTGCAGCAGGGCAAGGGGGGCGACATTGCCGCCGCCTTCGGCGGGGGCAGCAGCCAGACCGCGTTTGGCGCCCGGCAGGGTGCGACGGTGCTGACCAAGGCGACGACCATCCTCGGGGCCATCTTCATGGTGGGCGCCCTGGGCCTGGCGGTGCTGGGCCAGCGTGGTCCGAGTTCCGTGCTGGGCGGCATGAAGGCCCCGGCGGCTGTGCCGGTAACGACCCCGGCGGCGCCCCAGTCGGCGCCGGCTCCGGTCTCGAGCACGCCCGCGGCTCCCGCGGCCCCGACGACCGCTCCCGGCACCGGGCCGGCCGCGCCGTCGACGCCGCAGCAGCAGCAGCAGTAGTTTCGACGCGGCCGGTGCCAGCCGGCTGTGGTATTCTCGCGGTCCCGATTTTGGCGTGAGCCCAGACCGGGACCCACCACTTGCGGAAGTGGCGGAATTGGCAGACGCACCAGCTTGAGGGGCTGGCGGTAGCAATACCGTGGGGGTTCGAGTCCCCCCTTCCGCACCAACACCTAACGTCTATGAAATCAAGGATTTGGAAGACGGACGTCTTCCTGAAGACACGGATGTGTCTGATGGAGGCGGGGCGTCGGTTTGCAAGCCGTTTGCAAGCGGGCGCGGCTTCTTCTTCTCGGCTTCGAGCTTCTCGATCGCCAGGCGTAGACCGCGGACGGTAGTGTTCAGGTAGCGAGTGGTCGTCGTCAGGTTGCGGTGCCCGAGGAACTTCGACACGTACGTCGTCGGAACCCCGGCCTCTTCGAACCTCGCGTGCGTCGATCAACGTCACGCTGTTGCCGCCCGTGTTGCTGACGACGGCCAGGGCCCCGTCGCCGGTGAACTCGATCCAATTGGGATCCCGGCCCACGGGCACCCGACCGAGCACCTCGTGGGTGCGTGTGCTGAGGATGGTGACGACATCCGTCGTCTGCGTCGCCAGCCACACCTCGGCCCCGTCAGGCGTCACCGCCACGCCATGCGCATCCTTGCCGTCGACGGCGAACGGCGTGTCCTTCAGCACGATACGATCGGTGACACGATGCGTGGCGACATCGACCACGAGCGCCCCGTTCAGCCACCGCAGCGTCTGGTAGGCGCGATTCGCACCGGGCGTGTACGCCGGCACGCGCGGTTGCCCGAACATCGCCGTGTCGGCGGTCGTCTGCCAGGTCGCCGCATCGAGGAACACCAGCTTCGCATCGCCCTCCGAGGTGACCAGGTACTGATCCGACCCGGGCTGGTGGCGAACGATGTGCGGCCCTCGTCCCACGGGGATGGTGCGGACCACCGCACCCGCGCGGACGTCGTAGACCGCGACCGCCGCCTTGTCGTTCAACGGGATCAGCACGAAGCGGCTGTCGCGCGTCACCTCGAGCTGGTGCGGCGCGCCTCCAACCGAGACCGTCGCCCGCACGTGGTGATCCTGCGGATCGATGATGCTCAGTGTGCCGTCAGCCTCGTTCGAGACGAAGACGCTCGAGCCATCGGGCGCCACGGCGACGCCGTGGGGCTTGCGGCCCGTCTTGACCGACGCGGCCGAGCGGGTCGTGAGATCGACGACCGAGATGCCGTCGCCGTCGAAGTTGGTCACGTACGCGCGCCAGCGCGGCGCCTGCGCGGTGGGGACCGCGCCCCACACGCAGGCCACGCCGGCCACCACGGTCGCGGCCAGGCACGCACGCCACGTCCGGTGGCTGCTCGTCCGCAGTGGTCCGAGTTCGTGTCGAGTGCTCATCGCGTCACCACCGTGAGATCGTCGAACGCCGTCACCGAATCGGCCTTCGTCCACAGGCCGACCCGTCCCGACTGAGAGAACGTGGCATCCTCGGCCTCGAAGAGCCGCGCGCCATTCCAGAACACCTCGAAGCGTGGCCCAACGGCCACGACTCGCAGCTCGCCCCACTGGCCGGTCGAGACCGTCGCCTTCTTGCCGTAGGTGCGTCCCTCGCCCTTCAGCGGGAGATCCACCCGCCGACCGGCATCGACCTTGTAGAGCACGACGTTGCCCTCGAGCGCGTTCACGCGCACGACGTAGTAGTGGCCAGGATCCTGGTAGCGCCAGACGAGCCCGCCGGCTTGATCCTCTCGGCCGGCCATCGGCTTGATCTTGACGGACACGTCGACGTCCGCCGCGACCATGCCTTCGACGACGGCCATCGGGAAGCGGCTGCCTCGACCGTCCGCGCTCGTCTGCACGAGCACGCGCCCCCGGCCCGGCGCGTCGTCGTCGCGCACGACCCAGACCCCTGGCGGGTCGTTGGCGCTCACCGTGAACACGAACCCGGCGGGGGGTCGACCGGGAGCATCTCCGTCGAACGTGACGCGGGTCGTCTCGGCAGCCACGAGGACACCTCCGAACAGCAGCACCGCACACCATCGAGACATCGGCAACCTCCAGATCAGGCGGATCGAGCCAGTGGAGCGTCTGGGAGGCGCCAGGACCGTGACACGATCGCGAAGACAAGCGCGATGATGAGCGCGAGACCGCCGATCACCTCGAAGGCGCGTGCGAAGCCCACCCAGGCCACCAGCGCGCCGGCGCACAAGGGGCCGGCCGCGTCGCCAACGTCGTAGAGGGTCCCGAACAGACCATGAGCCGCCCCATACCGGGCCTCGTGCGTCACGTCGGTGATCAGCGCGCTGGTGGCGGCGGTGGTGACCGCGAAGCCCGTGCCGTACGACACCGCGAGGCCCAGTAGTGTGCGGTCGTCCCGCGTCCATCCGAACGCGGCCATCGAGACACCGCAGAGGAGCAGCCCGACGACGACGAGGGGGCGACGACCGACTCGGTCCGACCACGCGCCGAAGAGGGGTCGGGCGAGCAGGGTGGCCGCGGTCTGCACCCCGAACAGCCAGCCGATTCGGCCGGCCGACATGCCGACGACCTCGCGCGCGTAGAGCGGCAGGAATGCGACGAGCGCGCCATTGACGAAGAACTGACCGGCCTGGGCCAGACTCGTGGCGAGGATCGCCCGGTGCATCACGACGGCCCGCACGGCATCGCGCAGCCGTGGCCATGTGGGGCCGCTCGTACGGGTGCGTGGAGGACGCAGCCACACGACGACCAGGGCGAGCGCGACCGCCCCCACGCCGGCGCTCGCGATGAACACCTGCGAGAAGTCAGTACCGATCACGAGCGCCGTGGCGACCACGGGGCCCGCGGCCTGTCCCGCACCTTGCGCGGACGAGTACACGCTGAGCCAGCGGCCCCCGCTGGTCAGGCGGGGCGAGATCGGACAGCGTGGCCGACGCGACGGGGCCGAACAGGGCGGTGGCGCTCCCGTGTACGAGGCGCACGATGACCAGCGCCGCGAGTCCGGTCGTGACCAGGTAGCCGAGCGGCAGCAGGGCGAAGACACAGGCGCCCGCGACCAGCACCACGCGACGTCCGACGACGTCCGAGAAGGCACCGGCCGGGAACTTCAGGAAAACACCGGTCAGCGTCGATGCCGCCACGACGAGCCCCACGACCTCGGGCGTCGCCCCGAGCTGCCGGGCATAGAGCGGCAACACCGGCGAGCGAACCATGGCGTAGCTGCCGTAGGCCAGCGCGCCTGCGGCGCAGAGTCGCGTCAGTTGCCCGCTGGTGCTAGTGGCCACGGGCGCGACTCCGGCGACGAGGTGCAGGCGGCCGCGGTGGACCAGACGGGGCGATGGGCCCCTGCCCCCGATACAGCGCCTCGAACAGGGCGATGCCTTGCGTGAGCAGGTCGTGATCCTCGTCGTAGAGTCGGCGCAGGCCCTCGACCAGTGCCTCGAGGACGATGGCCTCGCTCCGCCCGAACCGGCCATCCTTCAGGTCGAGATCGTGGACGAGTTCCCCGAGGTAGGGCAAGGATGCATCGACGAGGCCGAAGCGGACGCACAGGACTTCAAAGGTGCAGCGATCGCCGTCGTGCGTGAAGTCGCCCTCGAACGTGTCGAACGTCACGTCACCCGGCGTGCGCGGCGTCTGGGTCTCGCGGAAGTCGAAGCGGGCCTCCGGATCGACGAACCGGCGGATCAGCCACGCCGATGCCATGCGGTCGATGCCCGGACGCGGGCGTGTCACCCACGTGCGGCCGCGGTACGCCGCCGCCTCGAGCGGCGGGCGCGGTGCAGTCGCCGCGGGACGCCCGCCCGAGGTGGCCTCGAGCGTCGCGAGGGCCGCGCGGGCCTCCTCGCGTCCGGGCGCCCCGAAGTAGTCGATCCGTTCGATGCGCGTCAATCGCTCGCGCACCCCGCGCACGGCGCGTTCGAAGGCCAGTCGACTGGGGCGGCGCTTCTGGGTGGCCTGTCGCGTCAGCTTCTCGGCCTCGCGCGTCAGCGTCCGGTAGTCGGCGCCGCGATCGCGCCGGAACGCCTCGCGGAGTTCATCGCCCGTCAGGGTGTCGATCGTGGACGCCTGGAAGACCGTGGCTTGCCCGCCGGCCGCGGCGATCTCGGCCCGCACCCACTCGAAGTCCTCACGCGCGTCGTGCTGGTTCGGCAAGGCGTAGACCGAGTTCTTCACGGCCACCGCGCCGAGTTCCCGCAGGCGGCGCCACACCCGGACGCGCACACCGACGGGTCGCGGGGGGAGCTGATGGACGAGCAGCAGCCACGGCTCGACCGCAGGTGCCGGCGCTGGTGCCGCGGGGGCCTGTGAATCGGCCGTGCGGCGTGGCTCGCCATGCGCAGCATGTATCATGAGTGCGTGTGAGATGTAACAACTGTTTCCGTGTATAGTCAAGCCCGTGTCCGCGGTCCGCGCGTGGCCGTGCGCACTCGAGGCGATGTCGGAGACGGAAGGGATGAGGAACGGCCGGCGGCTCGTGTGGGCGATGGTGGTGTGGGCGATGGCAGCGGGCGTCGGCCGCGCCCAGGAACGCTCCGCGCCCACGCTCCGCGTGGGTCCCCTCCCGGAGGACGTCCACATCGACGGACGTCTGGACGAACCCGCGTGGCAGTCGGCCGATCTCGTCGACGCGTTCACGCAGACCGACCCGTCAGAGGGCGCGCCGCCCTCGG
>JAEUQQ010000269.1 GCA_016789685.1 Acidobacteriota bacterium
CCACACCCACCAGGAGCTTGAACAGCGCATCGGCCGCGAACTGGGCGAGCACGAGGGGCCAGTGGCCGGCGGTGACGAGGGTGGCGCGCTTGAGGGTCGCCCGCAGTCGCGCCGACCGTGGACGTTGAGGCGTCACGCGAACGCGAGTATAGCATCGGCATCGCACGCGCGAGTTACACTGGCTCGGCCGTCCAGGCCGCTGCGTGGTGCGATTCTCCCCGTTCCGATCGCCGTCGTTCGACGCTCGACGTCCCGCGTGGCTCGCGGCGGGTGGACTGCTGTGCGCCCTGCTGGTCGCGGCGGCCGGCGTGGCGTGGGAACGCCTGTCGTTCGGCGCGACAACGGCTGAGACGGTGCGGATTCTCGAACGTCGCGTGCGCGCCGACGTCGCGGAACGCGAAGCCGTCGTCCGCACGTTCGCGCAACGGCTCGCCGGCTCCGACGACCTGCGCGACAGCCTGCGTCCAGGCGGCGATGCCGAGGCGTCGTTCCACGCACTCGACGCCGCCGTCGCCGCGATCGGCCGGCAGATGCCCGATGACCTCGCCGCAACGGCCTTCGACGTGGCGGGTCAGGCGCGTGCGTGGACCGGACGCCCGTCCGCGCTCGCGGTGCGGCGCCTCAGGCCCGTCAACGCGATCTTTGCCCTCGACGGAAAACGTGGACTCCGGCTCGTCAATGTCGTGCCCGTCATGAGTGCGGCGACCCCAACCGAGCGTGTCGGCCTGGTCGTCGTGGAGCGGGAAATCCTGTCGCCCTCCGATGACGCCGAGACCGATGCAGAGCGCTACGCCTGGCGCAGCAGCCTCGGCACCCTCGACGTGCGCCCGATGGTGCTCGCGGGCGCCCCGTCCTCGACCGGCCGTGGTTTCACGGTGGTGTCGAGCACCGGCGAACTGCTGTTCGAGGCCGAGGTCGATCCCGCGTCGGTGGAGCGTGCGCGGCAGCGCGCGCGCGCCCGCGTCTGGCGCGGCGTCGGTGTCACGCTCATCGTGACCGCGCTGCTGGCGGCCCTGGCGTTCGTCCCCCGGGTTGGCGCGCGGGCGGCGCGCGGGGCGGTCGTCGCGCACAGTTGGCCGATTCTCGTGCTCGTGGGCGTCGCCAGGGTGCTGGCCGAACCGCTGGTGACGGCGGAGGCGGCGTGGGCCCTCGACGCCCGGCGACTCGCCGACGCTGTGACCCTGGCGTGCGTTGCGGCCTTCCTGACGCCGCTGGCGCTGCGCTTTCGCACGCACGGCCGGCGCCGGGATGTGACGGCGGCGACGCCGCGTTACGTGCTGCATCTGCTCCTGGCCGGTGTGTTCGTCGCGGCCGTCCTGGCCGCCGGCACCTTGGCGGTGACGCGGGTGGTCGAGACGGCCTCGTTCGATGTGTCGACCCTGTCGCTGCGCCAGTGGAGCGCGCCACGCGTCCTCGCCATCGCCTCGCTCGTTGTCGGCGCCGCGGCCGCAACCTGGCTCGGTGTGCTGCTGACGACCGCCGTGTGGAGTCGCTGGCACCTGCCGGTGCCCGCAACCGCGACGCATGTCGTCGGCATGGCACTCATCGCGACACCAACCGTGCTGTGGCTGGCCTCGGGCACGGCTCCGGTCGCCTCGGGGGTCGCCGCCACCGCTGCGGCCGTGCTCATCGCGGCGACAGCGGCCCTGCTCCGCCGCCGCGTCACGTGGTTCCGGCGCGGCACGCACGCGCGCCGGCTCTTTGCGCTCGGCGTGCTCGTCGTCGCGCCGTCGGCGCTGTTGTATCCGATCATCGACGGGGCCGCCGACAGCGAGCGCTCGCGTGTCGTGTCGACCCGGTTCTCGGTGCAGGCGCAGACGCATCCCGCGGAACTCCGCAGTCGCCTGACCGAAGCCCTTGCGCAGATCGACCGTGTGCGCGCGCTACCGTCACTGGTCGCCGATCTGTCGCCCGACCCGGCGGCACTCGACACCGAGGCGGCGTTCGAGTTGTGGCAACGCACGAGCCTGTCGACGGCGCGCCTCACGTCGTCGATCGAGTTGTACCGTGGCGACGGTCGCCTGGTGAGCCGCTTTGCGCTCAACTTCCCTGAAGACCGTGCGCTGGTGCAGCAGTGGGAGGCCACCTCCTGCGCCTGGGACGTGTTCGGCGAGACGACCCCCTTCGGGGCCGAGGAGCGGCAGATGCTCCACGCCGAACGCTGGTTGTGCGACGAGCAGGGCACGTCGCACGGCGCCATCGTGGTCCACGTGATGCTCGACTACGAGGCGCTGCCCTTCCTCTCGTCGAAGAGCCCGTACTTCGAGTTCGTGCGCGCGACCGACGACCGTGGCGCGCTCGAGGCGCTCCGGGCCGACGTCACGCTCGCCATCTACGGCTGGGGGCGGACGCCGGTGTTCACCTCGGCCGGACAGGCGTGGCCGCTGAGCGACACGCTCTTTGCCCGCATCTACGCGTCGCGCGATCCGTTCTGGACGACGGTCGACACGCCGGCCGGCACGCAGAAGGTCTACATCGCCAACGACCGCGCCGGCATCTATGCCGTCGGCTACCCGCTGCCCTCGTGGTTCGACCATGCGGTCAGGGTGGCTGAACTGCTGACGCTGGCGACGGTGTTCTTCCTCATCGGCGCGCTGGCGCACGCGCTCGCCGCGTGGGTCGCGTGGCCCACGGCACCGCCGGGCGTGAGGTTGCTGCGTGAGTTCCGCACGAGTTTCTCGCGGAAGCTGTTCGTGGCGTTCGTGCTGGCCACGGCGGTGCCGGTGCTCGTGCTCGCGGTCGCGATTCGCGCGTACGTCGCCGGGCAGCTGCGCGGCGACATCGAGGCCGAAGCCACGCGCACGGCGCAGGTAGCGCGACGCGTGATCGAAGAGACGCTCGCCACGCAGCGCGACGGCGAGACCTCGGCCACGGCCCTCACCGACGATGCCATGGTGTGGATCAGCCGCATCATCGATCAGGACGTCAACATCTTCGCGGGCACCGAGCTCGAGGCCACCAGCGAGCGCGACCTCTTCGCGTCGGCCGTGCTGCCGACGCGCGTGCCCGAGCGCGTCTATCGTGGGCTGGTGCTCGACCGCATGCCGAGCGTCGTCACCGAGGACCGTATCGGCCGTCTGCAGTACCTGATGGCCGCCGTGCCCATTCGTGCCCGCGACGTCGACGCCATCCTCACCGTGCCGCTGACGCTGCGCCAGCGCGAGATCGAGCGCGAGGTCAACGAACTCGAGCGTGGCGTGCAGCTCGGGGCCGTGGTCTTCCTGCTGTTCGGCGCGGCCGCCGGCTACTGGATGGCGAACCGGATTGGCGACCCGGTGCTGCGCCTCACGCGCGCCTCGCAGAGGATCGCGTCGGGCGAACTGAGCGTGCGCGTGTTCGTGCGCACCGCCGACGAGTTGCAGCGGCTGGTCGAGTCGTTCAACACCATGGCGCACGAGCTCGAGCAGCAGCGTGTCCAGCTCGAACGGACGAACCGCCTCGAGGCCTGGGCCGAGATGGCGCGCCAGGTCGCGCACGACATCAAGAATCCCCTCACGCCCATCCAGCTGGCCACCGAGCACCTGCGCCGCGTGCACCACGATCGTGGCGAGCCCCTGGCGCCCGTCCTCAACCAGTGCGTCGAGACGATCCTCACGCAGGTCAAGCTGCTGCGCCGCATCTCGAGCGACTTCGCCAACTTTGCGTCCTCGCCGGCGCCGACCTTCGAGCCGACCGACATCGCGGTACTCGTGCGCGAGATCCTCGATGGCTACCGCCTCGGCCTCGACGCGCGCGTCAGTGTGACGTCGTCGATCGCCGAGGGCCTCGCGGTGCTGCCCATCGATCGCCTGCTGGTGGGGCGCGCGCTGACCAATGTCATCGAGAACGCCCTGCAGGCGGTGGCCTCGGGCGGCACGGTCGGCGTCACGGTGGCCGAGGAATCGGGGGGCGTGGTGATGCGCGTCACCGACACGGGGCCCGGTCTCGACCCCGCCACGTCGGCCCGCGCGTTCGAACCCTACTTCTCGACCAAGATGAGTGGAACGGGCCTCGGGCTGCCGATCGCCCGGCGCAACATCGAACTGCACGGTGGGCACGTGTCGATCAGCAGCGCGCCCGGCGAGGGCACGACCGTGTCGCTCGTGTTGCCTCGGCCCGGGGCGGCGACGGCCTGATCCGTCCGTTGGCAGGGCCGCGGCGTCAGTGCGATTCGGCAGGTGGCGGCGCGCCGTCGCCGGCAGTTGCCTCTCGCCGGCGCAGCTTCGACCACGCCAGCCCGACGAAGGCCGACGCCAGGTAGGTATACGACACCGCCACGAGCGCCCACTGCGGATGGGTGGCGACGGCCGTGATGACCACGGCCACGAGGATCAGGTTGCGATACGACCGCCGCGAGCGCAGGTCGAAGTGCTTGAAGCTGCGGTAGCGGATCGTGCTGACCATGAGGAACGCCGGTACGAGCACCACCGGCAGCGTCAGGAACGCCATCCAGCCCTCGAGGCCGTAGGGATACGCGAACACGGTCGCGGCCGGGATGCCTGCGGCTGCCGGGCTCGGCATCCCGACGAAGTAGCGCCGGTCACCGGGCACGCTGCTCTGGATGTTGAAGCGCGCGAGCCGGATGGCGGCGGCGGCCACGAAGACGAACCCCGCGGCCCAGCCCACCTTGTTGAACGGCTGCAGGCCCCAGTTGTAGCAGAGGATGGCCGGGGCGACGCCGAACGAGATGACGTCGGCCAGCGAGTCGAACTGCAGGCCGAACTCGCTGGTGCTGCCGGTGAGCCGCGCGATGCGCCCGTCGAGCATGTCGAGGATGACCGCCACGCCGATGAACGGCGCTGCCGTCTCGAACCGCCCGTGCATCGCGTGCACGATGCAGGCGTAGCCGCAGAACATGTTCGCCATGGTGAACAGGCTCGGCAGCAGGTAGACGCCGCGCCTGATGCCGCGGCGATGGCGATGGGGCGCGTCGTGTCCGGCGGGCGCGTTCATCGGCCTGCCGGCCAGCGCGCGAGGACGGTTTCGCCGCCGACGACCCGGTCGCCGACCTTGACGGCGATCGCGACGCCGGGGGGCACGAACACGTCCATGCGCGACCCGAACTTCATGAGGCCGAAGCGGTCGCCCGCGAGCACGGCCGTGCCCGGAGCCACCCGGCAGACGATCCGCCGGGCGAGGATGCCGACGAGCTGCCGCGCGACGACCAGGCGTTCGCCTCGCCGGATCCAGAGTTCGTTGCGCTCGTTCTGCGCCGCCGATTCGGCCTGGTAGGCGGGCAGGAACTTGCCGGGGGTGTACTCGACCCGCTCGACCGTGCCCGAGAAGGGAATGCGGTTGACGTGCACGTCGAGGGGCGAGAGGAAGATGCTGATCTGCTGCCAGTCACCGGGGGGCGGCACGCCGGGTTCGGCCGGACCCGCCACCATGATCTTGCCGTCGGCGGGCGCCACGACGAGGTTGTCGCCCACCGGGACGGTGCGTTCGGGGTCACGGAAGAAGTAGGCCATGAACCCGGCCAGCGCCAGGAACGGGATCGCCAGGCGCGGGCGGCGTGCCACCAGGGCCAGGGCGGCGGGCGCCAGCGCGCCCACGATGAACGGAGTGCCGGCTCGATCGATACGCATTGCGAGACAGTATAGACAGAACAAGCGGGTCATCGGCACCGCCAATGACCCGCTCGTCGAAATCCCTGTGTCGGCCGCACGGCAGGCTCGCCGTGCACCGGGCCTTCGTCGTCAGTGTTGAGGCGTGGGGTGGTGGACCGCGTCGTGGTGACGGCGAAGGATATCTTCCATCCGGTCCTTCAACTGGAGTTTGCGCTTCTTGATGGTGACTTCTTCGACTTGCTCGGTATCGCTGAGGAATGGGCGGGACAAGAGCTGATTCAGCCGATCCTCGAGTTCGTGATGCTGCGTGAGCAGTGCGCGGTACTCGGGGTCGGCCTGCAGAAGATGTTCCTTGAGCCCCTGCGTATCTGGCATGCCAGCCTCCTTCAAAGAGGGTGGGGACATAGCGTGCGATCGCGGCGACCGCACATATTACGGGCACTCTACCACCGCACCCGGCCGCGTTCAAGCAAGCTCGACGGGGTCCAGGTCATGGCGCCAGTAGATCCACGCGTCCTCGACCGGATGCGTGTAGTAGCCGGCCCTGATCGCGGTGCGGACGAAGCCGAGTCCTTCGTACAACGCGATGGCTGGGGCGTTCGAGGCCCGCACCTCGAGGGTCGCGCACGTCGCCCCCTCGTCGCGTGCGGCGCGGAACACCTCGGCGAGCAGGCGCCGGGCGAGCCCGCGCGCGCGCCAGGCCGGTAGCACGGCCAGGTTGTTCACCTGCAGCTCATCGAACACGACCCAGACCGCGCAGTAGGCGACGATGCCCGCCTCGTCGTGGACGGCGACGAACACACGCGCGACATCAGAATGCGCCGCCTCCCACAGGTACATGTCGCGCGTCCAGGGATTGGTGAACGACGCCGCGTCGACGGCGCCGATGCCGTCGAGATCCTCGTCGATGCGCATCCGCCGGATGCGGATGGCGGCGTCAGGCAGGAGCGTCACCGGGGCGACGCCGCCCTGGCGCGCTCGCGCGCCGTCTCGACGTCGGGGCGACGGACGTAGAGCGGGTGCAGGGCATGAGGTGTGACGGTGCGCCCGTGCGCCGCCTCGCGCGCCGCGACGGCCGCGACCGCCGACGCCAGGCCGCTGGGCAGGTCGATGATGTCGTGCGGACCCAGTGTGGCCAGGGCCTCGCGATCGGCCTCGACGCGGGTACCGCACAACGCCAGGCGGCCCGCCTCCTCCGCGCGCACGGCGCACCAGGCTGCGATGCGTTCGGCGGCGGTACCGACCGTCGGGCCTTCAAGCGACTCGACGAGGTCGCGCAGGGCCATGCGCCCATCGAGCGGGGTGCTCGTGCGTCGCACGAGGGCCGTGAAGACCTCGTCGCGGCGCGCGTCGAGCCACACACCGAGGAGGTCGCCAGCGGCCGGTCGTGCCGTACCGCTCACCCACGCCCACGACAGGGCCTCGAAGACCGAGACCCCGACGCAGGGGCGGCCCGTCGCGACGCCGAGCCCCTGGACGGTCGCCATGCCCACCCGCAGGCCGGTCAACGAGCCCGGCCCGGTCGCCACCGCAAAGACGTCGATATCGGCGAGCGTGCACCCCTGCCGCGACAGCAGGTCGAGCGCGGCGCCCGGCAGTTGTTCGCCATGCGGCCGCTCGTCACCCGCCTGGGCGACGCACGTGCCGTCCGCGCCGATGAACGCGAGACTTCCAGGGGCCGAGGTCGTGTCGATGGCGAGCAGCATGGCGTCGGGCTGCCGGGGGCAGCGCAGATGGCCTTGTTATACTCCATTGTTCGCGCTGACTCCTGCCTGCCCCCATGTCGTACGCCACCACGCCGCCGTCGAACCTCACGCCCGCCATGCGCCAGTACTTCGACGCGAAGCGCCAGCACGGTGACGCGCTCGTGTTTTTCAGGATGGGCGACTTCTACGAGATGTTCTACGAGGATGCGCTGACGGCCGCGCGCGTGCTCGAACTGACGCTCACGTCGCGCTCCAAGGACGCCGGCGGCAACGCCGTCCCGATGTGCGGCGTGCCGCACCACGCGGCCGACGGCTACATCGCCCGCCTCGTCAAGCGCGGCTATCGCGTCGCCATCTGCGAGCAAGTCGAAGACCCGAAGAAGGCCAAGGGACTCGTCCAGCGGGCCGTGGTCAGGGTCGTGTCGCCCGGAACGCTGATCGACGCCAGCTACCTCGACGCGCGCGAGCCCGCATTCATCCTGGCGATTGCGCCAGGAGAGCGTGCGTCGCGTGGCGCTGCCTCGGCCAGCGGCCCGGTGGTGGGAACGGCGCTGATCGACCTGTCGACCGGCGAGTTCACGGTGGCCGAGTATGCCGGCGCCGCCGGCCAGCTCGCGCTCGAAGAAGACCTGCGCGTCCTGCGCCCACGCGAGATCCTGGTGGCCAACACCACCGACGTGGCCGCCGTGGCGCCCGACGCGGCCGGCCTCGGCATCCCCGTCACCACGATTGATCCGTGGGCGTTCGGCATCGACCACGCAACGCGCGTGCTCACCGAGCAACTCCAGGTCAGCAGCCTCGAGGGATTCGGCCTGGCGTCGCGTCCGCTGGCCACGACCGCCGCGGGGGCGCTCGTCCACCACCTGCGCGACACGCAGAAGGTGGATCTCGCCCACGTGCGCGCGGTGCACCTGCGCGACTACGCCGACGGCCTGCTCATCGACCCGGTGACGTTGAAACACCTCGAGATCCTCGAAGGCGCCGACGGGGGACGCGACGGTTCCCTGCTCGACCATCTCGACCGCACCCAGACGTCGATGGGCGCGCGGATGCTCCGCGCCTGGCTGGTGAAGCCCCTGGCCCGCCTCGAGCCGATCCATGACCGCCTCGACGCCGTCGAGGAGTTCGCGTTCCGCGCGCACGACCGCGCCAAGGTGCGCGACACGCTGCGCGTGGTCCACGACCTCGAGCGGCTGCTGTCGCGTGCCGCGCTCGGTTCGGCGTCGCCGCGTGATCTCGGCGCGATGCGCCAGTCGCTCGTCGCGCTGCCGCGCATCCGCACGTTTCTCGACGACTTCCAGGCCCCCCTGGTCCGCAGCCTCCTGGCGAGCCTCGACGACCTGCCCGACCTGCGCGAACGGCTCACCAATGAACTCGCCGACGAGCCGCCGGCCCTGGCGCGCGACGGCGGCGCGATCCGCGACGGGGTCGATCGCGAACTCGACGAATTGCGCGACATCAGCCGCAACGGCAAGCAGCGCATCGCCGAGATGGAAGAGGCCGAACGCCTGCGCACGGGCATCTCGTCGCTCAAGATCCGCTTCAACCGCGTGTTCGGGTACTACATCGAGGTGTCGAAGTCGAACCTCCACGCGGTGCCCGACGACTACCTCCGCAAGCAGACGATCGCGGGCGGCGAACGCTACATCACGGCTGGCCTCAAGGACTACGAAGACAAGGTACTCGGAGCCGACGAGCGGATCGTCGAGCGCGAGGTCGCCCTGTTCGACGCGCTGCGCCTCGCCGTCGCCCGCGAGGCCGGCCGCATCCAGGAGACGGCGCGCGCCGTGGCGACGCTCGACGTCCTCGCCGCGCTGGCCGAGGTCGCCTCGACCGAGAACTACACCAAGCCGCAGATGCATGACGGCGACGAGTACGTCGCGCTCGACGCCCGGCACCCCGTCGTCGAGCACCGGACGCGCGACCCGTTCGTGCCCAACGACATCCGGCTCGACGGGCAGGCCAACCAGCTGGTGATCCTCACGGGCCCCAACATGGGCGGCAAGTCGACCTACCTGCGCCAGACGGCCCTCGTGGTCGTGCTCGCGCAGGTCGGCTCGTTCGTGCCCGCGCGGCAGGCCAAGCTGGCAATCGTCGACCGCGTCTTCGCGCGGGTCGGCGCGTCAGACAACATCGCGCGCGGGCAGTCGACCTTCATGGTCGAGATGCAGGAGACCGCCCGCATCCTGCACACGGCGACCTCACGCAGTCTCGTCGTGCTCGACGAGATCGGGCGAGGGACGGCGACCTTCGACGGGCTGAGCATCGCGTGGGCCGTGGCCGAGTACCTCGTCACGAACAGCCGTGCAAATCCCAAGACACTGTTCGCCACGCACTACCACGAGCTCACCGACCTGGCCGATTCGCACCAGGGCGTCGCGAACTTCCACGTGGCCGTTCGCGAGTGGCGCGACGACATCGTGTTCCTCCGGAAGGTCGTCGAGGGGCGCGCCGACCGGAGCTACGGCATCCAGGTGGCGCGCCTGGCCGGCCTGCCGTCGGCGGTGATCGGACGCGCGCGCGAAATCCTCACTGCCCTCGAGCGCGACGAACTGTCGCGCGGCGGACGCCCGTCGATGCACGACACGGCGCGCCCGGCGGTCGAACAGCTCGGGCTCTTCCAGAGCCCGCCGTCGCACGAGCACGTGATCGACCGCCTGCGCAGCACATCGATCGACGAACTGACGCCGCTCGGTGCCCTGACCCTGCTGGCCGACCTCAAGCGCGACGTCGAACGCTGATCCGGCACACTGGGTTCCTGGCTGGTCGCCGTCGGGCCGCGTGGATCGCGAGTGCGGCGCGGCGGCACCGATCGAGCAGCCCCCCTCGGGCTAGGCGATGCCGCAGGTCTCGAACAAACGGATCAGGCCGTCGGGATTGTCGGTGTTGAGCCAGTGGCCGCCTGCCAGGTGATGCAGGTAGACACCGTGGTGTGCCGCTGCGGCGGCTTCGAGGCGCTCGACCGCGTGCACGTCGAGCGTCGACGACTCGGTGGCCTTGACCACGTGGATGGCCAGGCCGGGCGGCGGGGCTTCGATGACATCCCACAGGTCGAGGCGGAAGAAGTCGGCGATCAGCGCGCGCATCACGTCGAAGTCGATCTTCCAGCGATACCGTCCATCGACGAAGGCCAGGTTGGCCGACATCCACGCCGCGACGGCCGGAGCGACACCGCCAGCCCCCAGTCCGTCGATGGCGTCCTGGCGCGTGCCGAAATCGGCGGGCAGCGCACCTACCACGTCGAGCATCTGCCACGCGGTGCCGCCCGGGGCCTTGGCGGCAGGCGTCGAGTCGATCACCCACACCTGCGAGACCAGCGAGGGATCGAGGGCGGCGGCCTGCAGCGCCACCTTGCCGCCGAACGAGTGCCCGACGACGATGGCGGGGGCCGGCGCGTCTTCGAGGACGGCCACGACGTCGCGGGCGCAGGCTTCGATGGTGTGGGGCGCGGGCGGCCGTGGCGAGTCGCCGTGGTGACGCAGGTCGACCAGGCGCGCCTGCCACGCGGGGTGGGCCTGCACCAGGCTGCGCGCGATCGGCGCCCAGTTGCGCCCGCGCCCGTAGATGCCGTGGAGGAACACGAGTGACCGGCGCGCGTCAGGCGCGCCCAGCCGCGAGGTCGACA
>JAEUQQ010000307.1 GCA_016789685.1 Acidobacteriota bacterium
GGCGAAGGATCCGAAAGCGCTGTGCGCGTGGTACAAGACGCACCTCGGCATCGACGTGCAGGACTGGGGTGGCGCGGCGTTCTCGTGGGCCGACGCCAGTGGTCAGCCCACGACGGGCACGACGATCTGGTCAATAGGCGCGGCAGGCGGCAGTCAGTTCGCGCCCGGCACGGCGTCTTTCATGATCAACTACCGCGTGGACGACCTCGCCTCGCTGCTGCAGGCGCTGCGCGACGAAGGCTGCAACGTCCTCGAGAAGACGGATGACTCCGAGTACGGCAAGTTCGGCTGGGTCATCGATCCGGAAGGCAACAAGGTGGAACTCTGGCAGCCGCCGGAGGGTCAGTAGTGACGCCGCCTTCGCCGCGGGCAGGTGAGGTGCAGGCCCTCCTGGATGCGTCCGCTCATCCGCAGCGTCCCGTGATCGATGCAATGCGCGCGATCATCGCGCGGGCGGTGCCGAAGGCCGTTGAATCCGTGAAGTGGAATGCGCCCAGTTTCGCCACGGTGGAGCACTTCGCCACGTTCAACCTGCGCGCGACGTCGGGAGTGCAACTGGTACTGCATCGCGGAGCCAGGCCGGCGCGTGTCCTCGACATGCGCGACCTGCTGGGCGCCGACGCGCAGCTCCTCGAGTGGAAGAGCCCGACCGCGCCGTGTTGACGGTGCGTGACGCGGCGCATCTGGCAGCCCTGCGGGCGCCGCTTGGCCGCCTCGCGCGCGTATGGGCCAAGCATGTCGAGTAGCGCCGCGCTGCGGCACGCGAGCAGGGGGCGGATGGTTCTCGTGCTCTGCCTCGCGCTCGCGGGTCACGCCTGCAGCGCGCCACCCTCGCTGCCTGAGCCCGCGCCGGCGACGCGTGGCGACCAGCGTCGCGTCATCTACAACGAGATCTCACTGACCCGAACGGGGTGTTTCGGGACGTGCCCTATCTACACGGTGGTCTACCGCCGAGACGGCACCGTGACCTACACGGGCGAGCGGCATGTCGATCACGCCGGCGTGCACGAGGGGCGGACCGGCAAGGCAGACTTCGCCGACCTGGCGCAGTTCGTCGAGCGGTCGGGACTCGAGAGCCTCGACACCCACTACCGCGTGCCTGGCACCGACAAACCCACCACGACGGTCACGGTCACTCGCCTCGACGGTCGGACGGTGTCGGTCTCGGAGTACGGCCGCAGTGGCCCGCCCCAACTCTGGGTCGTCCAGCGCGTCATCGACGGCATGCTCCCCGACGTGCAATGGCGAGCGCTTGCCGCGCCGAATACCACAGCGGCGCCGCCCGCGCCGACGGTGCACGGACCTGGCTATGACGGCGTCGTCATGGTTGCAGGCGCGTGGACGCCCTCCGCTGCGGACGTGCGTGAGTTCGAAAGCCGCCTTGCCGGATACGTGGCGACGCCCGACGTCCAGCCCGCTCTGCAGGGCACGCGGATCCGTCAGAAGCTCGCGAACTACAAGCGGCAATACTGGGGCATCATCGCGGAAGGCCGACGCGCACTACTTGTAAGTTTCATCTACGACAGCTCGACACTTGCCGCGCCGGAGGAATGGCGCACCACGGCCGTGCTGCTCGAGGGGGATGACCCGCCGTACCCGGTGTTGTCGGGCATCGCGATAGCCGGCGGCGGCGACAAGTTCTTCCGGCTCGTCTACGACGTAGAGTCGAAGCGCTTCAGCCGGCTGCGCGTCAACTCCCCCATTTGAACCCCTGATGGCTCAACCCATGCGCGGACTCTTCCGGCTCGCCATCGCCGCCGATGCCTCAGCGCAGGTCGACCGGTGGCTGGGCACGCAGACCGGCGAGGTGGGCGCCATCGCGCGCACGTGGCTCATCTGCCTGCGCCGGCGCGGCGACGACGTGCGCGTGGTCATGCACGATGGCGGTCCCACGGCGTGTGTGGCCGGCGCGGCCTTCGCCTACGTCGGCTCGTTCAGCGCCCACGTCTCCGTAGGTTTCTTCCACGGAGCCGCGCTCCCGGATCCGGCGGGGCTGCTGCAGGGCTCCGGCAAGTTCATGCGGCATGTGAAGATCGTGCCGGGCCGGAGCCTCGATCGCCCTGCGATCGAGGCCCTCAT
>JAEUQQ010000363.1 GCA_016789685.1 Acidobacteriota bacterium
ACGGCAGGCTCCCGCTGGCCCTTCACCTTCTTCTTCGCGGCCAACGCCTCGCTCGACATGCCACTCATCGCGACGGCCGCGAGAGACATCGCACCAAGCGCCACCATCCGTCGAATTCCCATTGTCACCCCCCAAAAGGGCCCCCCCAGGACGGACGACGACTCTGCCCGAGTGCCGACCGGGGTTGAGGCGCGTGTTACCTGAGTAGCGCGGCTGAGCCGATCGTGACAGGCAATCGGCACGACGCCACCGGGGCGCGAGTTCTTACACTTCTGTCATCGATCGAGGGGCTGAGATGGACGCGCCGGGAGTGGCCGCAGCCAGGCCTCGATCACGTCGGCCACGTCGACGCCCGTCTCGTGCCTGAGCAGGCCGGCCAGTTCGTCGACCTTGAATCCCCGGCGTTCACGCGCGCCCCAGGCCAGCAGGCCGCGCAGCGCGTCGCGCAAGCTCGTGCGACCGCCGGTCTGTTCACGCACCCGGTCATCGATGGCCGCGGCCATCAGGCCGCCACGCGAGAACACGAGGCGACCGGTGCGGAAGTCCTCGGCGTAGCGCGTCGAGGCCACGCGGCTGAGTTCGACGAGCCCCATGGTGCGGAGGAATGGCGGTGCCTCGTCGAGATTGCGGCGAAAGCGGCGATCGAGCATTCCCTCGCGGAACCCGGTCGGGTCTGGCATCGCCGTGGCCAGCGCCATGATGGCCGCGTACTGGCCGAATCCCTCAGCAAACCAGATCGTGTCGATGACGGGCGCGAGTTCCCACTGGAACGGAACATAGCCCTCGCCGGCCACGCGCTTCGGCAGCCAGGCGTGGGCAACGTGGTGCGCGAAGTTGTACAGCACGCGCGCCTCGTCCTGCGCGGTCGATGCGCTCGTGAGCCCCGCCGACGCCGCGAGGTAATAGGTACTCGAATCCAGGTGCTCCATGCTCATGCCGTACTCGTGGCGCGGCGTCAGCGGCTGCAGCAGTTCCTGGTGGACGGTGTAGTGCGCGAACGGCACCTCGCCGAAGTACGCGGCGACGCGCTCGACGGCCGTGGTCACCAGCCGCCCGACACGATCGAGATCGACGTCGCCCTCGGCGTAGCTGGCGAGGAACAGGGCGACGGGGCGTTCGGCCAGGCGCCGGAACACCGCGCGCGGCCCCATCACGATCTGGCTGTCGGCGAGCGCATAGAAGTCGGCCGCGGATGCGTCGACCGGTTCGGCTCTGACGGGCCAGCGGGGCGACAGGGTCGAGAACACCGGCCAGTCACGCGGCCCTTCGACCGTCACGGCAATCGGCCGCCCTTCGAATCCATCGACGTAGCCGAAGACCGAGTAGCCCAGCACGCCGATGTAGCCGTCACGCACCCGCGAGGCATCAGACGCTGCGCGCACGTCGTGTTCCATGCGGCGCAGGTCGATGCGGTAGCGCACCGACGTCGCGCCGGCCGGCAGACGCCAGCGCGGCCCTTCGACCCGCTCGGCTGCGGTCGTCGTACCCGCCGCCACGACCCGCAGGTCGGCGACGAAGTCGTCGAACCGCTGCTCGCCGTATCCCATGGGGATGGCGCGGGGCATGACGAAGGCACCAGGCGACGGCAGGCCGTCTGGCCACGAGACCGTCACGTCGACATGCGGGCTCCCCGGGTGCGGATACGTGAGCCGGTACGCCACCGTGTCGGCCGCGTGCACCACCGTCACGCCGCAGCTCACGGCCACGACACACGCGAGCACCCGCATGCCACCGGCCGCAGCCGCGCCCGTGGCCTGCGACCTCGCCATCACTTCGTCCGCCGGCCCAACCTGGCGACGATGTCGAACTCCGCCTTCGTGACCGGCTGCACCGACAGGCGGCTGCCCTTCTGCGTCACCATCATGGCGTCGAGCCCCGGCGTCGCCTTCAACGTCTCGAGCGAGACGATCGCCTTGAACCGCTCGACGAACCGGATGTCGACCATGAACCAGATGGGCGCCTCGGGCGTGCTCTTCGGGTCGTGGTAGTCGCTGCCCTTCTTCAACGCCGAGGCATCGGGATAGCCCGCGCGACACACCTCGGCGAGGCCGGTGACACCCGAGGGGTCGGCGTTGGACGCATAGAACAGCACCCCATCGCCGACCTGCATCTGGTCGCGCATGAAGTTGCGGGCCTGGTAGTTGCGGACCCCTTCCCAACTCGTCTGACCGTCGCGGGCCAGCTCGTCGATGGTGTAGGCGTCGGGTTCACACTTCATCAGCCAATAGCGCCTGGGCATGCGGGGATCCTCGAGGATGTCGTCGCCATGGTACTCCCACTCGCGCGTTCGACGGCACTTCACGGCCGGCCGCCTGTCGTGCGAGGCTTGCGGCCATGCGCCTGCGCTCAGCCCTCGCAATCCTGGCACTGCTCGGCGTGCTGTCGGCCTCCTCGCTCGTCGTCGCGCGGTCGGTCGAGGCCGAGCCTCCATGGCCCCCCGTGGCGACGTTCTCGATTCTCGGATTCGATCCGGCCACCGGCGAGGCTGGCGGGGCCGTGCAGTCGCGTGTCTTCTCGGTCGGCAACGGCGTCCTGTGGGCCGAGGCCGGCGTCGGCGTCGTGGCCACGCAAGCCGTCGTCGACGTCAGCTACGGACGCCAGGCGCTCGACCTCCTGCGTGGCGGGCTCGCGCCCGCTGACGTGGTGAAGCAGGTGTGGACCGGCGATCCGGACCCGCGCCCGAACGACTGGTCGAAGCACGGGAGGCAGTTCGCCGTGATGAACGCGCGCGGCGCGCACGCCGCGTTCACGAGAACGCAGGCCAGCGCGTGGGCTGGGCACCGCGGCGGCCGGTTCTGCACCGCGCAGGGCAACATTCTGGCAGGCGAGGCGGTGGTCGCCGACATGGTCCGCGCCTTCGAGGCGGCCACCGGGCACCTGTCGATCCGGCTCGTGGCCGCGCTCGAGGCCGGCCAGGCGGCCGGCGGCGACGCACGCGGCATGCAGTCGGCCGCCATGCTCATCGTGAAGAAGGATGGCGGCGTCTGGCTCAACAACGACGTCGTGCTGCGCCTGCAGGTCGACGACGCCCCGTCGCCGATTGCCGAACTGCGGCGCCTCGTCGAGAAGGCGCCGGTCAACCGGCGACGCTGATCCTCGATGGGCTACCCGAGAAACGACAACAGCGCGCCCGCCGCGATCGCGGTGCCGATGACGCCGGCGACGTTCGGCCCCATC
>JAEUQQ010000392.1 GCA_016789685.1 Acidobacteriota bacterium
GGTCGTCAGCGACCTGCGAGCCGAGCGGTCGGCGCTGGTCGACGAGAACACGCGGCTGCAGGTGAAGGTGGAATCGCTCGAGACGCGCCTGGCCGCCGAAGCCGAGTCGGCGAGCGATGCCGAGGCGCTGCGCGTCGAGCGCGAGCAGGTACGGACGCGTGTCGCGAGCCTGCTCGAGCAGCTCGAGGCCCTGGAGCTGTAGGCCCACGCGGGCCGCAGCGAGCAGATGAGGACCACCGCGCCGTGGGAGACACGCGCGTCGTGACGGTCGAGATCGGGGGCCTGCGCTACCCCATCCGCAGCGAGTTGCCCGAGGACTACGTCCAGGCGCTCGCCAGCTACGTGGATGCGAAGCTGCAGGCAGCCGCCGACGACACCGAAGCCGGCGACTCGATGAAGGTGGCGATCGTGACGGCCCTGAACATCGCCGACGAGCTGTTCCGCTCGCGCGACGCGACTGACACGCCCGGGCCGAGTGTGCGGATGCGCGTCGAGGCGCTCGAGCACCTCGTCGAGGCGGCCCTGGCGGCCGGTGCGCCCCTTGCGACGCCGCCGGGAAGCGACTAAGATCGAAGCCGGTTTTCTGCGGTTCCCTGCGTTGTGCGTGATGGTGTTCGGAGGCTCGCTTGAGCCAATGTTTCACCTAAGTGAGTCGCGACGTTGCGTGGTGCGCATACCTCTGTTCGAGGAAGCCTGAAGCGCAACTTCTCCAGCGGCTCCACCTGCCCAGCAGGTTCATGCGACCTCCCCACACGGCAACGCGGGGAACCTCTCTCGCCGCCCGCCGCCCCCCCGCGATCAGGCCGGCGCCGCATCCCGGCGGCCGGGTGCGGGGTCTCACGCCGAGGACGTGCACATGAGCTCGTCTCCGTTTCCGTACCTCCTCGACCTGATCGTGTCGGTCGGTGGCTCGCTCGCGGTCTTCTTCTGGTGGGTCGCCAACAAGCGGCGGATCGCCGCCGAAACCGTGGGCAGGGCCGAACAGCAGGCCGCGCAGCTGGTGCGCGATGCCGACCGTGAAATCGAGACGCGGAAGAAGGAAGCCGCCCTCGAGGCCAAGGAGACGGCGCACGTCCTGCTCGTCGAGGCCGAGAAGCAGGCGCGCGAGCGCCGGCTCGAGGCCCAGCGGGCCGAGCAGAGCCTGGCCGACAAGGCGCAGGCGCTCACCGAACGCCTCCACGCGATCGAACGACTCGAATCCGACCTGAAGCGGCGCGAAGGCGGCCTGACCGAGCGCGACGCGCTGGTCAAGAAGGCCGAGGCCAAGTACGAGGCCCTGGTGGCCGACCAGCAGCGCGAACTCCAGCGTGTCGCCTCGCTGACCGCCGACGAGGCGCGCGAGTGGCTGCTCAAGCAGCTCGAGGCCGACGCGCGCCGCGATGCCGCGAACCTCGTCAAGCGGCTCGAGGCCGAGGCGCGCGAGGCGGCGGGCGCCAGGGCACGGCAGATCGTGACGCAGGCCATCCAGCGCAGCGCGGCCGAACACGCCATCGAGACGACGGTGTCGGTGGTCGATCTGCCCAGCGACGACATGAAGGGCCGGATCATCGGCCGCGAGGGACGCAACATCCGCGCGCTCGAGCAGGCCACGGGCGTCGAGCTCATCATCGACGACACGCCGGGAGCCATCATCCTCTCGAGCTTCGATCCGTTCAGGCGCGAAGTCGCCCGCCAGTCGATCGAGCGGCTGATCGCCGATGGCCGCATCCATCCGGCGCGGATCGAGGAAGTGGTCGAGAAGGTCAAGGCCGAGATGGAGGAGTCGGTGAAGAAGGAGGGCGAGGCCGCGGCGTTCGAGCTCGGGCTCTTCGACCTCCACCCCGAGATCGCGCGGACGATGGGACGATTGAAGTTCCGGACGAGCTACGGCCAGAACGTGCTCGACCACTCCCGCGAGGTGGCCTTCGTGGCGGGCGTCATGGCCCGCGAGGTCGGGCTCGACGCGGGCGTCACGACGCGGGCGGCGTTCCTGCACGACATCGGCAAGGCCATCGACCGTGACCTCGGCGGCTCGCATCTCGAACTGGGCGTCGAGTTCCTGAAGAAGCACGGGGAATCGCGCGCGGTCATCGACGCGGTGGCCGCCCATCACATGGACATCGACTGGCCGTCGCTCGAGGCGATGCTCGTGCAGGCGGCCGACGCCATCTCGGCGGCGCGTCCGGGCGCCCGCCGCGACATCCTCGAGTCGTACGTGAAACGGCTCGAGAAGCTCGAAGACCTGGCCGACTCGTTCAAGGGCGTCTCGAAGGCCTTCGCCCTGCAGGCGGGCCGCGAGATCCGGATCCTCGTCGAGGCCGAGCACGTCACCGACGAGGAGGCGGTCTGGCTGTCGAAGGACATCGCCCGGCGCATCGAGACCGAGCTCGAGTATCCGGGCCAGATCAAGGTCACGGTCATCCGCGAGACCCGGGCCGTCGAGTACGCCCGGTGACGCCCCCGACGGTCGGCGATGCCGGCGAACACGCCCTGATCGCGCGCCTGCGGGCGCGGTTTGCCCCGGCCGGCGACGGCCATGGCCTGCTGCTCGGGATTGGCGACGACGCGGCCGTCATCGCGCCGGAGCGCAACACCTTCGACGTCGTGACCACGGATGCGCTGGTCGAGGGGGTGCACTTCGACCGTCGCTGGATGTCGGCCGTCGACATCGGCCACAAGGCGGCGGCGGTGAACCTCAGCGACCTGGGCGCCATGGGCGCCAGGCCGCGGCACCTGCTGGTGTCGCTGGGGCTCCCCCCTGACCTGCTCCTGGCCGACTTCGACGCCCTGATCGATGGCATCGCGAACTGCGCCGCGCTGCACCGGGCGGTCGTGGCCGGCGGCAACATCACCGCGAGCCCTGGACGCCTGTTCATCGACATCACCGCGATGGGCAGCGTGAAGGCGCGGAAGATCCTGCGGCGCTCCGGCGCGCGTGCAGGCGACGAAGTGTATGTCACCGGCCAACTTGGCGGCGCTGCGGCTGGGCTGGCGCTGTGCCAGGCGGGCCACGGCGACGCCCGGGATCCGGTCCGCGCCTCGGCGCTGGCGCGCTTCCGTCATCCCCTGCCGCCGGTCGCCTTCGGTGGCCTCGCCGGCCGCAACCGTGCGGCCTCGGCCTGCATGGATCTCAGCGACGGGCTCGTCGACGGGCTGTCGCAGTTGTCCGAAGCGTCGGGCCTCGGCGTCGATGTGAGGCTCGCGGCAGTCCCCCGGCACCCTGCGGCTGAGGACGAGTCTTTCAGGGATTGTCAACTTGCGCTGCTGCTGTCGGGTGGCGAAGATTACGAGCTGCTGTGTGCAGTCCCCCGCCGGCGGCGCCGCGCGTTCCTGGCGCTGGCCCGGCAGGCGGGGGTGGTGGTTACTCACATCGGCGAGATGCATCGGACTCCTGGAGTCAGGTTGCACCATCCCGACGGCAGCCTGGTCGAGCCCCCGCGCGGATTCACCCACTTCGCGCGATGAGGAGGCTCGGCGAGGTTCATCGCCGGGCGATGCAACTGCTCGTGGCCGACGGCCAGCCCCCGCAACGGCGGGCGGCGGCGCTGGCCGTGGGAGTGTTCCTGAGTTTCTCGCCATTGCTGGGCCTGCAGGTGGCCGTGGGCATGCTTCTGGCCCCCCTGCTGCGCCTGAATCGAGTGCTCGTCTTCGTCGGGCTGTGCGTGAATCTGCCCTGGGTCACCGTCCCGTACTACGCGGCGGTCACCGAAGTTGCAGCCCGGGCGTTCGGCTGGCCGGCGCCGTCGGATCTTTCGGCGGGACTGTCGGCCGTCGTTCAGCATTCTGTCGTGTCGTCGGTGTTCTGGCGCGAACTCGTCGCGTGGCTGCGTCCGCTCCTCTGGCCATTTGCCGTGGGATCGACCGTGGCGGCCGGCGTGCTGGCTGCCGGGACCTACCGGATGGCGCTCGGGGTCGCCCGGGTCGCTGACCGGCGGCGCACGACAGCGCGGTGAGCCCTCTGGGAGGACGTATGCTGATTTCCCGGTCGTTCAAGCGCAAGGTCGTCGCCACGTGTGGCGCCGCCCTGGGGTTCGCGCTGTTGTACGAGGCCACCGTCTTCGACTCGCACCGCGCGGCCGAACACTCTGACGAGCGGCAGTCGGTGGCCCGTCCGGCCCCCGGCGCCTCGTTGCGCTTTTCGGCCACGGCCTACTGCAAGGGCCAGACGACCGCGGCCGGCACGGCCGTGCGGTCTGGCGTGGCGGCGGCCGATCCGACGCTGCTGCCGGTGGGGTCCGTCATCCAGGTGGGCAGCCTCGGGGCACGCTACGACGGCATCTACACCGTCATGGACACGGGTCCGGCCGTGCAGGGCCGCGAACTCGACCTGTACATGTGGAGTTGCACCGAGGCGCTCGATTTCGGGCGGCGGACGGCCAGGGTGACGGTGTTGCGCCTCGGCTGGAACCCGCGTGCGACCGCGCGGCCGACGTCCTTGCGGACGGCCGCGGGCACCGACGAAACAGAATCCTCGGCCATCGGCTCGCCGGATCGTCCACAATAGCCCGTTCGGCCGGACCCGCCCTGTAGCCGTGGGGGCCGCCGCTGACGCCCCATGGAGCACAAGACCTCGCTGACCGTCCTGCTCGAGCAGACCGATGCCGTCGAGCACGACCATTTCTGGTTTCGCGGCTTCCGGGCCTTCACCGACCCACTGCTCGACCGGGCAGCAGCCGGGCGAACGAACCTCACGTTGCTCGACTGCGGCTGCGGCACGGGCCTCAACATGCAGCGCTTCCAGCGCTACGGTACGGTGTTCGGCTTCGACATCACCCGACTGGGGCTCGAGCTGGCGCACCAGCGCAAGCAACAGCGCGTTGCCCAGGGGTCGACCACGCAGATCCCGTTTGCAGGCGAGCGCTTCGACATCCTGACGTCGTTCGACGTGCTCGTGTGCCTCGACGAAGAGCAGGAAGCCGAAGCGTTTGCCGAGTTCTTCCGCGTGCTGAAGCCGGGAGGGCACGTGCTGATCAACGTCGCGGCGCTCGAGATTCTGCGTGGCGCCCATTCGGCGGTCGCCATGGAAGTACGGCGCTACCGGCGACGCATGCTCCGGCACGGCCTCGAGCGCGCGGGGTTCCGGATCGAACGGCTGACCTACACAAACGCGTCGCTGTTCCCGATCATGCTGGCGGTGCGGCTGGCCCAGCGGCTCGGCGGCCTGCCCTCGGCCGAAGAGGCGGGTAACAACCTTGCCATCCCCGCCGCCCCGGTCAACGCCGCGTTCGGCGCCGCCCTGGCCCTCGAAAGCCGGATCCTCCGCCTCATCGACATGCCCATCGGCAGCTCCGTCCTCTGCCTCGCCCGCAAACCCTGAATTGGGGTGAATTGGGGTCAGACCCTCATCATCCGCAGGAGTCGCGCAGACACCTGCCGGTTCCTCACGACGACGCTGCCCACCGGGCCCGACCGCGGCGCCCGCCGGAGTCGGTGCCAGTCCAACAGGTTACGCGCGCGCACGACATTGGCACGACCGCGCCGACGAGCCCAGAAATGCCGTCGGCCCACTGCGGCGTCACGGCATCGACCGCCACCTGCCGTTGGCGGATTAGGGCACTTGTGACCCGAATTCCCGCCAATTCGGGTCAGACCCCAATTCGCGGTTCTTGGTCGCGGTACTGCAGTTGGTAGAGGCGGTGGTAGATGCCGCGCTGGGCGAGCAGTTCCTGGTGGGTGCCCTGCTCGCGCAGTTCGCCGCGGTGCATGACGAGGATGCGGTCCATGTCCTGGATCGTCGACAGGCGGTGGGCGATGGCGATGGTGGTGCGACCGGCCATCAACGTCCGCAGCGCGTCGCGGATGAGCAACTCTGTCTCGGTGTCGACGCTCGAGGTCGCCTCGTCCAGCACCAGCACCCCCGGGTCGTGCGCCAGCGCCCGGGCGAACGACAGCAGCTGCTTCTGCCCCACTGACAGTGTCGCCCCGCGCTCGGCCACGGGCGTCTGGTAGCCGTCGGGCATCCGCGCGATGAACGCGTCGGCGTGCACCGCCTCGGCGGCGCGGCGCACCACGTCGTCGTCGAGGTGCGCACTGCCGAGCCGGATGTTCGCCGCCACCGTGCCCGAGAAGAGATGCACGTCCTGCAGCACGAGCCCGAAACGGCGGCGCAGTTCCTGGAGCGGCCAATCGCGCACGTCGATGCCGTCCACCAGGATCCGCCCCTGCTGCACGTCGTAGAACCGCAACACCAGGTTGATGACCGTCGTCTTGCCGGCGCCGGTCGCGCCCACCACACCCACGCGCTGCCCCGGCTGCACCTCGAACGACACGTCGCGCAGCACCCACGCCTCGTCGCGATACGCGAACCACACGTGCTCGAAGACGATGTGCCCGCGCGCCGAGCCGTCGGCCACCGGCCGCACGACCGGCACCGCCGGGCTGCTGATGCTGATCGGCGTGTCGAGCAGGCCGAAGATCCGCTCAGACGACGCCATCGCCGACTGGAGCACGTTGAACTTCTCGGACATGTCGGAGATGGGCCTGAAAAAGCGCTGCGCGTACTGGATGAAGGCCACCATCGCCCCCAGCGTGAGCGTGCCCTCGCCGACCCAGCCGCCCCCCATGAAGATGATCATCGCCGTCGCCAGCGCCGACACGAACTCGATGGCCGGATAGAACACGGCGTAGTAGAAGATGCCGTCGATGTTCACGTCGCGGTGCGCGGCGTTGATGCCGCCGAATGTCGCGAAGTTGCGCGACTCGCGCCCGAACACCTGCACGGTCGACATCCCGGTGACGTTCTCCTGCAGGAAGGCATTGATGCGCGCGATCCACGTTCGCACCTGCCGGTAGGATTCCCGCACGCGCCGCCGGAACCACTGCGTGATCACGACGATTACCGGCAGCACCGAGAACGTCAGCAGCGCGAGCCGCCAGTCCATCGTCGTCAGCACGACCATGATGCCCACGAGCGTGAACACGTCGCCGAAGATCGCGACGACGCCCGACGAGAACATCTCGTTGAGCACGTCGACGTCGGTCGTCACGCGTGTCATGAGCCGTCCGACGGGCGTCCGGTCGTAGTGCGCGAGGTCGATGCGCTGCAGGTGGGTGGCGACCTCCATGCGCACGTCGCGCATGATGCGCTGCCCCGTCATCTGCATCAGCCACGTCTGGACGTACTCGAGCGTGAACGACGCGACGAGGACACCCAGGAAGGCCAGCGCGAGCGTATTGAGCCCCGCCAGGTCGCCGGTCGCGATGTAGCGGTCGATGGCGAGCTTCGTGATCCACGGCTGTGCGAGCTGCAGCACCGACGCCGAGACGATGGCGAGCAGCGCGAGCAGCGCGTGGTGCCAGTACGGCCACAGGTACTGCAGCAGGCGCCGCATCAGGCGGCTGTCGTAGGCCCGGCCGAGGGCTTCTTCGTCGTGCGCCGCCATGACGTTGCGCCGCTACGAGGCGGCCAGTTCCTCCTCGAGCAACTGGGTGCGGTGCAGATCGGCGTAGAAGCCCCCGCGCGCCACCAGCTCGTCGTGCGTGCCCACCTGCGAGATCCGGCCCTGCTCGACGACCACGATCTGGTCGGCTTCGCGAACGGTCGACACGCGGTGCGACACGATCAGCGACGTGCGGCCGCGCATCACCTCGCGCAACCGCGAGAGGATCTCCTCTTCGGTATACGTATCGACCGCCGACAGCGCGTCGTCGAGCACCAGGATGGGCGCGTCGAGGATGACCGCACGCGCGATCGCGGCCCGCTGTTTCTGTCCGCCCGACAGTGTCAGGCCACGCTCGCCGACCTCGGTCGCGTAGCCCTTCGGGAAGTGCGCCACGTCCTTGTCGAGCCGCGCCACCGCCGACGCAGCGGCGATGCGCTCGTCGGTGGCCTCGCCGTCGGGCAGGCCGAACGCGATGTTGCTGGCGAGGGAGTCGGAGAACAGGAACGGCTCCTGCGGCACGACCGCGATCGCGCGTCGCAGCGTGCGCAACGGATACTCGCGCACGTCGATGCCGTCGATGAAGACGGTGCCGGGCGGCGGATCCTGCAGCCGCGGCAACAGGTTCAGCAGCGTCGACTTGCCAGTACCGGTCGGCCCCACGAACGCGACCGTCTGGCCGGGCCGGATCGTGAGCGACACCTCGTGCAGCACCGGCCGCGCGGCGTCGAAACCGAAGGTCAGCCCGCGGAACTCGATCGCACCGGCGACGCGGGTCGCCTCGGCGACAGCGGGCACCGGCGGGTCGGTGATGGCCGGGGGCTCGTCGATCACCTCGCGCATCCGCCCCCACGACGCCATGCCGCGCTGCATCATGTTGGTGACCCAGCCAAACGCGATCATCGGCCAGCTGAGCATCGTGAGGTAGGTGTTGAAGGCGACGAATTCGCCCAGCGACAGGCGCCCGCTCACGACTTCGCGGCTGCCCATCCACAGGATGAGCATGGCTGCGCAGCCGAGCAGGAACGTCATGCTCGGGAAGAACGCCGCCTGCAGGACGATGAGGCGGCGGTTGCGCGCCACGTACTCGTCGTTGGCCGCCTGGAACCGCTCGATCTCGGCGCGCTCCTGCCCGTAGGCCCTGACGACACGCACCCCCGCCAGGGTCTCCTGCGTGATCGCGCTGAGCTCGGAGAGCTGGGCCTGGATGCGCTCGAACCGCTTGTGGATGGCCGACCCGAACATCTTGACCACGACCGACACGCACGGCAGGGCGAGCAGGGCGATCCCGGTGAGCTTGGGGCTCAACGACAGCATCATGGCCACGGCGACGATGAACAGGACGACCGTGGTCGTCGCATACATGACCGCCGGCCCGATCATCATGCGGACGGCGTTGAGGTCGTTCGTGGCGCGCGACATGAGGTCGCCGGTGCGGTTGCGCTGGTAGTACGACAACGGCAGCCGCTGCAGGGCCGCGAAGAAGTCGTTGCGCATGTCGAACTCGATGTGCCGCGAGGCGCCGATGGTGATGCGCCGCATCCAGAAGCGGAACAGCCCGGCCGCGCCGTGGACCAGGACGATGGCGCCGGCATAGAGGGCGAGGCGCCCGCGCGTGACCGCGACGGCGAGGTCGTCGACGGCGAGCTTGAGGATCCACGGCGCCAGCAGCGAAATGCCCGTGTTGACGAGGGCGCAGGCCAGGCCGAGGCCGAACGACGCGCGGTACCGCCAGGCGTAGGGCCAGAGCTGTCGCAGGGCGGAGCGCATGACGGGCCAGTATAGACGGCCGAGGCCCCGCCAGGCCCTGTGCTATCCTTCGATCACCTTCCCAGCCTCGCGTATCATGCGATGCGATGCCCCACGACGTTCCAGCCGTCGTGCAGTCGTGAACGACCTCCGGGGAAACGGACAGACACCGATGTCACAGGGACGACGTTTCACAACCATGCTCGCGGCCGGCGTGTGGATGGCGCTGTCGGCGGCGACCGCCACCGCCCAGTACACCGGCATGAACGATCCCGCCACCGGCGAGACGTATCACGTCGAGCTTGCGGGCGGCATCTGGAAGCCCACTATCACGGCACTCATCTCGAGCGAGTCGCTGGGGATTCCCGGGACCGAGATCAACCTCGTCGACGACCTCGGCATCGTCGACAGGAAGTTCTCGGACCTGCGCGCCGTGTTGCGCCTGGCCAAGAAGCACAAGCTGCGGGCGAGCTTCGTGCCGATCAAGTACGCGGCCGAGTCGACCCTCAAGCGCACGATCGTCTTCAACGGCATCAGCTACAACGTCGGCCTGCCGGTGAACTCGTCGCTCGACTTCAAGGCCTGGCGCTTCGGCTACGAGTACGACTTCATCTACCGCGACCGCGGCTTCATCGGATTCATCCTCGAAGCCAAGTACACCGACATCACCGCGTCGCTGGCGAGCCCCTTCAACGACGACTTCGCGAGCGCCAAGGCCCCGGTGCCCGCCGTCGGCCTGATCGCACGCGGCTACCTGGCGGCGAATGTTGCGCTGACGGGAGAACTCACGGGGATCAAGCTGCCCGGCAACATCGAGAAACTCGACGGCAACACGGGCGAGTACTGGGACCTCGACGTGTACGGCACGCTGAACTTCACCGACAACTTCGGCGTGCAGGGGGGCTACCGCCGCCTGTCGGTCGAGTACCGCGTGGACGAGGACTTCGGCGACCTGAAGCTGAAGGGCTTCTACGTCAACGGCGTGGTGAGGTTCTGACCAGGCGCGCGAGCGACGCGACACGCTCGAGTTGATCGCCGGACGATGAGCCGCCGTGGAGGTGTCGTCGAGGCGGTGATGCTGGCACTCGCCGGCGTCATCGCCGCGCAGGGCTGCGTCACCGTCGCCTCGACGTCTGGCTCGCCGGGCGGCGCCCCGGCGAAGCGAGTCGAACGCATCCTGTTCATCGGGAACAGCCTCACCTTCGCCAACGATCTCCCGCGGATGGTGCGGGACGTCGTCGAGCACGGCACGAACATGACGGTCGAATACGACGCCGTCGCGTTTCCCGACTTCAGCCTCGAGGACCACTGGAACGACGGACGCGCTCGTAGGGCGTTGCAGTCGGGCCAGTGGACCCTCGTGGTGATGCAGCAGGGGCCATCGGCGAGCGCCGAGGGACGTCAGGTGTTGCGCGAGTACGCCACGAAGTTCGCGGAGCTGGGCAAGCATCGCGGCGCACGCAGCGCGCTCTACACTGTGTGGCCGTCGCGATCGCGCCTCGGCGACATCGACGCCGTCATCGAATCACATCGCCTGGCCGCACAGGATGCCGGCGCCGGCATCGTGCCGGTCGGCGTCGCCTGGAGGGGGGCGCTTCGAGAAGATCCGTCGCTCCCGCTGTATGCCGACGACGGGTTCCACCCTTCCAGGGTCGGCACGTACCTGGCCGCGCTCGTGTTCCGGGAGTGGTTGACGGGCGAACCGCCGGGCGGATTCACCCGGACGTGGCGGCGGCCCCCGCCGCTGGCCCCACCGGTGGCGTCGCTCCTCGAAGACGCCGCACATCTCGCCGTCCGGGACGCTGTGCTGGCAACTGGCGGTTCGCCCATACCTCGGTGAAGCCGACCTGACGTCGCTTCAGCCAGTCATGCGGTCCTTCGCCGCACGCCACGCGTTCTCCAGGCCCAGGCGGGCCACCCACTATTCGATGTGCTCCTCGTCGATCTGCCCGGCCGACACTCTCAGCACGCCCACAACGTCGGACACATGTTTGTCCGATCCGCCCCGCGCACGGAAGAGCAGCTTCGAGACGATCACATCCTCTGGTGTCGCCACCGACGCGTCTGATGCATCGGTGAACGGTAACCGATGACGTCTCGAGAACTCGCGCTCCGCGAAGTCGGTACGCCGACGCACGATGAGGTCGACCTTCGACGCGCTCGGCACGTGAATGATGTTGAAGATGCCCGTCCTCGCCACGACCTCGCGGACGAACGGCGCCGACGGCACGTAGTAGTCGTCACCCGTGAAGTGAGCCAGCAGCGCGTCGACCTGGTCGGTTGTGAGTTCGACGACGACGTCCATGTCGTTCGTCATGCGCGGTTCGCCATACAACGTGGCGGCGACGGATCCCGCCACCATGTACGGGACGCGGCACTGCTCAAGCGCGGTCAGGACCGCCACGAAGAAGACCTCCTGGTTCACCGACACACCTCCGGAGCAGTTCGAGGCGTAGTTCCCGCTCCGTCAACGATCGCCCTTCGCTCGCCACGACCCGTTCCAGCCGTCGATACACGAAATCGTGGAGGTCGAATGCGACCCGGAGGCGTTGGGCGGGGCTCATCGCCCGGTAAAGGGCGAGTTGTTCAGAGGTCATGCGCGACATGCACGGTGTACTCCGATGCGGATCGAGTCGCACCTGGCGTGCGACACGCGGCGCCCCCCGAGTGGCCAGTCGCCACCGCTGGTGCGCGCCCGGCAGCGTCGCTACCGGAACGCAATCCACGCGCCGAGCAGGCGCGGGTCGGTCGATGACGGGTCGACCTCGCGCGGACGGAATCCGTGCGCCGCACGCACCGAGAATCTCGCTGCGCCATTGACCCACGTCACGTCGAGCGGGACGATGCGCTCTTCGTCGGGCCCCAGCGACACCTGCACCGTCGTCGTCCCCGTGAGCACGACATCGTTGGCGATCGGCCCGTTGTGCACCAGCACCAGGAGCGGACCAGACGTCGGCGCCTCGTCGCGGGCCACGACCATCGGCACGTCGACGGCTGGCCGAATCCACATGCCGTCGCGCTCAAGATAGAGCGCGTCAGACAGCAGGTAGACCAGGCTCGATCCGAACCTCGCGAGCCGCTCGACGTTCTCGGTCCCGAGCCGCGGATCACGCGGCCGGATCTCGAGCACCTGCATCACGACGCTGCTGACGGCCTCGGTCGCGCGCGCCTCACCGCGAACCGTCACCAGGCGAACCGGCATGGCGAGGTCGATGTCGGTCGTCGCCGAGGCTGGCCCGTCGGGACGATCCCACGAGAACTGCCGCAGGGGCGCACCGTCGCGTCCGATCGCCACGTCGACGGGTCCCGCCGCGGCGTCGCGCGTGGCAACGCGCAGCCGGTAGCGGCCCGCCGGAAGCAACCCCGCGCCAAAGGCCGTGTAGCGCGGCGCACGCCGCAGCGACGTGGAAAACGCCAGGCGCTGCGCGAGATCGCTGGCCTGGACGCGCTTGGTGCTGCGCTCGGTACGACCGAAGCCGTCGTTGCGGGGCGCGTCGCGGAACACCACGGGTACGGCGCCGGCCGAGGCGCGCGACAGCGCAGACGACAGGCGCACCTGCGACGCATCGGCACGGCGTCCGTCAACGCTCCGCAGCGTCCACGCCGAGTTGGCTGCGACTCCCGCACCGCAGGCGGCGGTGCCGATCATCGCGAGCGCGATCGCTCCACGCGAGCGATTGGCCGTGCGCGCCACCAGCCAGCCGACGCACAGGCACGCGACGGGGACGGCAATCCAGAGCAGTGCCCGCCACGCCACGACATCCGCCGGATCGCGGTGCACGGCGGGCAGGGCCTGCGAGAGATCGGCGACGGGCGATGCCCAGTCGGCCAGCAGCGCGAATCCGTCGCGACTGTTGAACGCCATGATGCCGCGCTGCTGCGACAGCACCGCGAACAGGATCACCGCCGACACGGCGACCAGGCCGAGCACGACACCGCGCGCCGCACGCGACGTGCAGCGCTGCCACGTGACCGCCGCCGGCAGGGCCAGCGGCAGCACGATCGGCGTCAGGAAGCGCGCCGGCGCGCTCGCCCCGCCCCACCACATCGCGTACGACGCCGCGAGCAACGTGTACGGCACGACCACCGCGACGAGCACCAGCGACAGCATCCGCGGCGAGACCTGCACGGGATGGCCCTCCCGCGGCGTGCCCACGATGCGCGACGGCCAGGCCATGATCGCCACCCCCACGATCCCCACCGCGAGCGCCGGCGCATGGGCCAGCAAGCCGAACTGCTGGTCGAACAGCAGCCCGAGCAGGCCGCGCGGCAGGTTGGCGAGGCCGCTCTGGGTGTAGCCGCCGTAGGGCGCCGACGGATCGAACGCGCCGTAGATCACCTTGAAGAAGCCGAGCCAGCCGAGCGCGCTGAGCGCCAGCGGCGTCATCCATGCCGCAAGCGATCGCCACGTCCGCGCGCGCAGCAGCGGCCACGCCCCGGCAAGGCCGACGACGAGCGCGACCGGCGCGTTGCGCGTGTGCAGCCACGGCAGCAGGGCCGTGACGACCGACAGGCCCGCGAATCGCCAGGTGCTGGCATCGGGCCGGACGAACAGGGCAAGCAACCCGGCCATGACGCACACCCCCGAGAGACCGTCGGGGAAGATCATGAAGTTGTGGGCGACATACGTGGTCGATGTCGCCACGACCGCCCATCCGGCCCAGGCCGCGCCAGGGTCGGCCGTGAGCCGGTGTCCCAGTGACCAGGCCAGCCCCGCCCCAATCGCTCCGCACACGATGAGGAAGGCCACGACACCCGCGTAGCCACCAAGGGCAAAGGCCGGGATGACCAGCGCCGAGAGCCCGGGCGCGTGAATCGAGTAGATCTGCCGGTTGGTGCCGCGCCTCAGGTAGTCGGGAGGCAGTTCGCTCGGGTAGTAGGCGAGGTAGTCGCCATTCTTGTGATTGTTTTCGATCTGGAGGTCGCCATCGCGCATGAGGCTCTGCGTGATGACCAGGTAGTGCGGCTCGTCGCCGCCCGGCAGCCACTCCTGGATATTGACGGCCGCCAGTGACGACACCACGGCGACCAGCGCGCCGGCCACCCATGGCGCGCGTCGGGGATCGCGCAGCAACCCCGTCACGGCCGCTGGCGCGGGAATCGGTCCCGCCACCAGGCAACCGACGCCGATCAGGCCCCACCAGAGCCACGCCACGGGCCCCGTGAAGATCAGGAAGGCCGGCACGGTCGTCCCTGGAATCCACGGCAGGACGAAGACGACGGCCGCAAGCAGCGGCAGGCAGCGGGAGGCAGCCCAGCGCAGGCCGAACACGACGGCCAGCGCGATGCCGACGGCGGCGAGCAGGGAGGGAATCGAGGGCAGCAGGCCGATGCGGCCGCCCGTCTGGGCGACGGCCAGCGTGCCAAGGGAACACCACGCGCCGACACCGGCCGTGAGAGCTGCCAGCAGGCGCACGATCGCTCCCGTCATCGGCGCGTATGCTACCATGCGCGCCGTGCGCGCCCGGACGATCGAAGTGGCCAGTGTGTGCGCCGTGGCCATCGGGTTGTCGGTCGTGATGACGTGGCCGCTCGCCGCCGGCCTCGGCACCCTCGGACGGACCAATACCGGCGACGGGCTGTTCTCGATCTGGTGCGTCGCGTGGGTCGCGCGGGCAATTGCCACCGACCCCTTCAACCTCTTCGACGCCAACATCTTCTTCCCGCACAAGGCGACGCTCGCCTACTCCGAGGCCAACTTCTTCCCGGGCCTGCTGGCGGTGCCGGCGTGGCTGGCCACCGAGAATCCCTACTTCGCCCACAACGTGGTCGTGCTGATCGCCTTCGCGCTGTCGGTCGCGGGCGGCTATGTGCTGGCCAGGTACCTGACGGGAAGCCGGCTCGCGGCGTTCAGCGCGGGCATCGCGTTCGCGTTCTGCCCGTTCGTCTTCGCGCGCACGGCGCACATGCAGCTCCTGATGTCGGCCGGACTCCCCTGGACGATGTGGGCGTTCCACCGCTTCGTGGACGCGCCGTCGGTCGGACGCTCGCTCACGCTGGGGCTGGTGCTGACGCTGCAGGCGCTGTCGTGCGCCTACTACGGCGTGTTCGTCGCGATGCTGGTCGGGCTCGGCACGTTCTGGTTCGCAATCACCCGCGGCTGGTGGCGTGCGCCGCGCTACTGGGCGCTGGTCGCGCTGGCCGCCGTCGTAAGTCTCGCCCTGGTCTTCCCGTTCTTCAAGCCGTTCCTCGATGTCCAGACCGAGCTCGGGTTCTCGCGGTCGCTCGAGGACGCGTCGATGTACTCGGCCGACTGGCGCGCGTGGGTCGTGTCGGCGGCCTGGGCCCACCGCTGGCTGCTCCCGATGCTGGGCACGTGGAACGAGGTGCTGTTCCCCGGCGCCATCGCGCTGGTGCTCGGCGCCTACGGCCTCTGGCGCGTCACGCGGCGCGGCGACGAAGGCGGCGGGGCGCGTGACATCGCGGGCTACTACCTGTTTGTCGCGATCGTGGCGTTCTGGGCGTCGTTCGGCCCGGCGCTCGGGCTCTACACGGTGCTGTTCAAGACCATCCCGGTGTTCTCGTTCCTGCGGGCGCCCGCGCGGTTCGGCATCCTCGTCCTGCTCGCGCTGGTCGTGGGCATGGCATTCGCCATCGCGCGCCTGTCGCGGTCGACATTCGGGTGGCGCCGCACGCTGCTGCGTGCCACGCCCGTGCTGCTGGTGGCCGAACTCGCGACGTTCCCGATCAGCCTGCGGACGGCCGCACCGGTCAACCCCGCGTACCGCATGCTCGCCAACCTGCCGGCGGGCGTCGTGGTCGAGTTCCCGTTCTTCTACCGGCGCACCGACTTCCCGCGGCACGCCGAGTACATGGTCAACAGCACGTACCACTGGCGGCCGATGGTCAACGGCTACAGTGACCACATCCCGCAGGACTTCCGCGACATGGTGATCCCGCTCTCGTCGTTTCCGACGCGCGAGAGCTTCGCCATCCTCGAGCAGCGGCGGGCGCGCTATGCCGTGTTCACGCTCAACGGGTACGACCGCCGCAGCCGCGAGAAGCTGCTCGACCGGATCGAGCAGTACCGCGAGTATCTCCACCCGCTGAGTCGCGAGAACGACGTGTGGCTGTTCGAAATCGTGGCCTGGCCGCGCTAGGACTGTTCGCGGCCCTCGCGGTCGCGCACACGTGGCCGCTGGCGCTCGCGCCCGCGACCACCGGCCGCGTCGATCACGCCGACACGCTGCTCAACGCGTGGATCCTGGCGTGGGTGCCGCACGCCCTGCTCACGCAGCCGCTGCACCTGTTCGACGCCAACATCTTCTTCCCGTCACGCGACGCGCTGGCGTTCTCTGAGCACCTGTTCGTGCCGGCGATGATCGGCGCGCCGCTGACGTGGGCGGGCGCGTCGCCGCTGCTGGTGCACAACCTCGTCCTGCTCCTGGGGATGTCGCTCACCGGCTGGGCGTGGTGTGTGCTCGGGTGGCGATGGACGCGCGACCCGTTCGCGGCCGTCTTCGTGGGCACGGTGGCGGCGTTCAACGCGCACACGCTGACGCGGTTGCCGCACGTGCAGGCGATGCACGTCGAGTTCCTGCCGCTTGCGCTCCTCGCGCTCGACCGGCTCATCGCGAACGGGCCGTGCGTGCGGCGCACCATGACGATGGCGCTCGCGTTCTCGGCACAGGCGCTCTGCTCGGGGTACCTGCTGGTGCTGTCGGCGTTGTCGCTGACCGTCGTCGCCCTCGTCCGGGTCCGCGAGTGGATGGCGACGGCCCATCGATGGCGCGTCATCGGCGCCGCGAGTGGCGCCGGCGCGCTCAGCATCCTCCTGCTCCTGCCCTTCCTCGTGCCCTACCTGCGGGTGCAGCGGGTCGAGGGCATGACGCGGTCGCTCGACGAGGTCGCGCTGTATTCGGCGCATCCGCTCGACTACCTGACGACGACCGCCAGGATGCACTTCGACGCGTGGAGCCACACGTTCTACCGATCGACCGACGCGCTGTTTCCCGGCGTCGCGGTCCTGGTACTGGTGGCGTGGGCACTGGCCTCGCGGGTGGCCTGGCGCGACCTGCGCGCCCGCGCGATGCTGGCGGTGGCCGTAGTGGCGTTGGTGGCCTCGTTCGGCCCCCGGGTGCCGGGCTACGCCGTCGCGTGGGAGTGGATGCCGCTGCTGCAGGGCATCAGGGGCGCGGCCCGCTTCGGCTACCTGGTTACGCTCGGGCTGGGCGTCGTGGCGGGCATAGGCCTCGCGCATGCGCGCCGTCTGGCGCCGCGCCGTGCGGCGCTCGCCCTGGGGCTCGGTGCCGTCGTCCTGGCGAACGCCGACGCGTGGCGGGCGCCGCTGGCGTTCGAGCGCTTCGACGGCATCCCGGCCATCTACGATCTGCTCGCCGCGGAACCTGCCGCCGTCGTCGTCGAGTTGCCGTTCCCCGAGCCCGAGCGCGTCGATCGCAATGCGCGCGCCGTGCTCGCGTCGACGCGGCACTGGGGACGGATGCTGAACGGCTACAGCGGGTTCACGCCATCCAGCTACGTGGAGCATGCGCGTGCCCTGCGGGGATTCCCCGACGAGCGCGCATGGACGCTGCTGCGCGCCCGCGGCGTCACACACCTGGTGGTGCACGACACGGCCTACGACGCCGCCGTCATTGACGGCCTGTTGCACGACCACCGCCTCCGCCTCGTCGCGCGCACCCCCCGCCTGCTCCTCCTCCGCCTCACCGACTGACGCGGCGGGGTCACGTCTTTCATTGCAGCATTTCTCAAGATCTGACCCCGCTTCTGCCTGCCGGTGGGTGTGGGGACAGGTCTTGAGAAATGCTGCAATGAAAGATGTGACCCCGAGTAGGATGGGCGTCACTTCTGGAGGTCTCGCCCATGGTTCAGTCTGCTCTGCGGCGCGCGCGTGCGTGTGCGCTCGTCCTCGTTGCGTTCGTGACGCTGCTCGGCGCCTCGCCGACACACGCGGCGCGGCCGATTGCCGAGACCGACCTGTTCGACTTCGTCTGGATTGCCGACCCGCAGATCTCGCCCGACGGCAGCCGCGTCGTGTTCGTCCGCGTCACGGTCAACGACAAGAAGGATGGGTACGACACATCGTTGTGGGTGGTCGAGACAAGCGGCGCCTCGGCGCCCAGGCGCCTCACGTCGGGCACCCGTGACACGGCGCCCAGGTGGTCTCCCGACAGCGCATGGCTGGCCTTCGTCAGGCCCGTCGACGCCAGGGGGCGCACGTCGCCCCAGATCCACCTCCTGTCAATGGCCGGCGGCGAGGCGACCGCCATCACCGACCTCCCCCGCGGCGCCGGCGCTGCCGTGTGGGCGCCTGACGGCAGGACCATCGCCTTTCTCTCGACCACGAAGCCCGAAGACCTGACCGAGAAGAAAGACCCAGCCGAGCGCGTCAGCGACGTCCGCGTCATCACGCGCGCCGTCTACCGCGACAACGGGGGCGGCTACCGCGACTACACGCGGGCCAGCAAAATCTGGACGGTGCCGGTACCGGCCGGCGCGCCCGCCGTCCAGAAGGCCACCCGCCTCACGTCTGGTGACTTCGGGGAATCTGGTGTGACGTGGACGCGCGATTCGCAGCGCATCCTCTTCACGACGACGCTCGACAAGGAGCCGTACTACAAGCCCCAGGACAGCGACCTCTACGCAATCCCCGCCGGTGGAGGCACGCCGGCGCTCGTGGCGTCGATCGATGGCGGCATCGGCAACGTGGTCGTCAGCCCGGAGGGGGGCCGCGTGGCGTTCATCGCGAGCCCAAGCACGCCCGTGCGGTCGTACACGCAACCCGATCTCTGGGTCGCGCCCCTCGACGGGTCGAGCGCTCCGAGGAACCTGACGACGGCGTACGACTTCGACATGGGCACGGGCCTTGCCGGCGATCAGGGGGCTCCGCGTGGTGGGCGCGCGGCGGCGCCGACCTGGACGCCGGACGGCCGCGCCATCATCTACGGCACCGAGCGCGAGGGCCGCGTGAACCTGGTGCGCGTCGATGCCGCCAGCGGCGCCGTCACCAGCGTGACGACGGGCGACCACGAGGTGATGTCATGGACGGCCGACGCGAAGGTCACGCAGTTCGTGACGCTCATCTCGACACCGACGAGCATCGGCGACCTGTTCCTGGTGCCCGCGACCGGCGGCACGCCGAAGCGCCTGACCGACGTGAACAAGGACCTCTTCGCGCAGATCACGCTGACGGCACCCGACGACCTGTGGGTCACGAGCTTCGACGGCCGGAAGGTCCACACGCTGGTTCAGCGGCCTCCCAACTTCGACGCGTCAAAGAAGTATCCCGTGATTCTCAACATCCACGGCGGCCCGCACTCGGCCTACGGCTACACGTTCTTCCACGAGATGCAGTGGATGGCCGCGCAGGGCTACGTGGTCGTATACCCCAACCCGCGTGGCAGCACGTCGTATGGGCAGGACTTCGGCAACATCATCCAGCACAAGTATCCCGGTGACGACGGCAAGGACCTGCTGGCCGCGGTCGACGCGGTGATCACACGGGGCTGGGGTGATCCCGATCGGCTCGGCGTCACGGGGGGAAGCGGCGGCGGCGTCCTCACCAACTACCTGGTCACGCAGACCAACCGCTTCAAGGCCGCGGTGTCGCAGCGGTCGATCAGCGACTGGGAGGCTTTCTGGTTCACGGCCGATTTCGTGCTGTTCCAGCCGTCCTGGTTCAAGGCCGCACCGTGGGAAGACCCGAAGGACTTCGCCGAGCGGTCAGCGGTGACGCACATCGCGAAGATCACGACGCCGATCATGTTCGTCGAAGGCGCCGACGACCTCCGCACGCCCCCGTCAGCCGGCGGCGAGCAGCTCTTCCGCGGCCTCAAGTACCTGAAACGCCCCACGGTGATGGTGCAGTTCCCCGGGGAATCGCACGAACTGTCGCGTTCCGGGCATCCCTGGCATCGTGTCGAACGCCTCCGCCACATCGTCGGCTGGATGGACAAGTGGATTCTCGGCAAGGACGTGAAGGGCTACGAGCCCTAGTTCGGGCAGGTCACGCGGCAGGTGTGACGCAGATTTCCTGCCCGGGCTGCCGCCAGTTGAGCTATTGATATGCGCGACCCCGACAGTCGAACGGCGCCGCCCGTGAGGCGCGCGCCCCCGTTCCCGGCAGGAGGATTTTCGATGCGTGCACTCCGTGTGTTCCCGTGGGCGTTGGTGTGTGCCCTCGGCGTGGCCCCGACGTCTGCCCGTGCGCAGGCGCCCGCCAAGGCGACCGCCAGGCCCACGAAGCCCAGCGCGGCCGAGTTGAAGCTCGACGCGCTCAAGAAGGCAGCGATCGCCAACGTCGATGGCCTCGCCAAGCAGGCGCAGGTCATGGTCGACTCGGTCTTCAGCTTCGGTGAACTCGGGTTCCAGGAGGTCGAGACCTCGCGCTACCTGACCGAGATCCTCGAGAAGAACGGATTCACCGTGAGACGCGGCATCTCGGGCATCCCGACGGCGTGGGTCGCGACCTGGGGCGCGGGCAAGCCCGTCATCGCCCTCGGGTCGGACATCGACGGCATCCCGCAGGCGTCGCAGAAGCCCGGCGTCGGCTATCGCGATCCCATCGTCGCGGGCGCGCCCGGCCACGGCGAGGGGCACAATGCCGGCGTCCCCCTCAACATCGTCGCCGCGCTCGCGGTGAAGCAGATCATGGAACGCGAGAAGATGCCGGGCACGCTGATGGTCTGGCCCGGCGTCGCCGAGGAACTGGTGGCGTCGAAGGCCTGGTTCGTCCGCGACGGCATCTTCAAGGACGTCGACATCTCGCTGTTCACGCACGTCGGCAGCAACATGAACGTGTCGTGGGGCACGGGATCGGGCAACGGCCTGGTCTCGATCGAGTACACGTTCAACGGCGAGAGCGCGCACTCGGCCGGCAATCCCTGGCGCGGCCGCAGCGCGCTCGACGCGGTCGAACTGATGAACGCGGGGTGGAACGCCCGCCGCGAACACCTGCGGTTGCAGCAGCGCTCGCACTACGTGATCACGAACGGCGGCGACCAGCCCAACGTCGTGCCGTCGAACGCGAGCGTCTGGTACTACTTCCGCGAAACCGACTACCCGCGCATCAAGGAACTGAAGGAAATCGGCGATCGCATGGCACAGGGCGCCGCGCTGATGACCGGGACGACGTTCACGTCGCGCATCCTCGGCACCGCGTGGCCCCAGCACATGAACAAGCCGATCGCCGAAGCGATGTACGAGAACATCAAGACAGTAGGCCTGCCGACGTGGGACGACAAGGACCAGGCGCTGGCCCGTGGGATCCAGCAGGAGATCAAGGCACCGAACCAGAAGGGCCTCGACACGGAACTCGCGAAGCTTGAAACGCCGATCGCCGAAGAAGACAAGCGTGGCGGCGGTTCTGACGACATCGGTGACGTCTCGTGGAACGTGCCCACGGTGACGCTGCGATTCCCGTCGAACATCCCCGGCCTGCCCGGGCACAACTGGGCCAACGCGATCTCGATGGCCACGCCCATCGCGCACAAGGGTGTCGTGGCCGGGGCCAAGGCGCAGGCGCTGACGATGATCGACATCCTGTCGAAGCCCGAGCTGGTCAAGAGCGCATGGGACTACTTCACGAACGTCCAGACCAAGGACCAGAAGTACATCCCGTTCATCGAGAAGGACACGCCGGCGCCGACGTTCCTCAACGAGGCCATCCTCGAGAAATACCGGCCGGCGATGAAGAAGTTCTACTACGATCCGTCGAAGTACGGCACGTATCTCGAGCAGTTGGGGATCACGTATCCGACGGTGCGGCCGACGCCGTAGGTCAGGGCGCCGGCGGGGGCGACGTCGCCGTTGGGGACGTCAGCGCTTCGCCGGCGCTGCCTTCGGAGGGGGGCCGGGGACGTACTCGATCTGCACGTTGCTGACGACGGCGATCGGGCGGCCCGGCGACGCGTAGTTCTCGACGCCGTCGAGGGTGCGAACGGTGAGCTTCTCGCCGACGAGGCTCACTTCGTTCACGTCGGCCGCCAGCGGCACGACGATGGTCTCGCTGCCGATGGGGGCCACGGCTTTCACGCCTCCCGTGGCCACACCGCCAGACACGCGGTCGAGCAGGTCCCTGGCCGTCCGGAACTGGCTGTTCACCACGCCACGTCCCAGCACGTAGCCATCCATCGACGCGATGATGATCGTCGAGGTGTAGTCGGCGAACCCACGGCCCGACTTCACCAGCTGCTCCGAGTACGTGTGGCGGTTGTGCAGGTCGAAGATCAGCGTCGTCTCGCCCTTGTGCGGCGGGATGGCGATGCGGACACCTTCTGGGGCCGTGCGGCTCGTCAGCACGTCACAGAACAGGGCCTTTGACGTGACCCCCGTGCCGAGTTGCGCCGGGCACGTCACCACCGCGGGATCGATCTTCTTCGCTGGCGGCTTGGCGGCGGCCTTCTTGACTGGGGCCTTCCGTGTGGCAGGACGCTTGCGCGTCTGGGCATCGAGCGGCGCCGTCAGCAGCAGGGCAACGGCCAGGAGCGTGGCGAACCGGCGGAACATCCCGCAATTATAGGGGCATGTCGCGCCCGGGCCGCACTCGCCGCGTTGCCGATGCCTCAGCCGAGGTGCGCGGGGGCCTTGCGCCGCCACGCGCGCGGCCCATGTGACGGGCGTCATACCACCTGGCGCCAGCCACCGGTATCGTCGTGCACACGGTGCATGCGCAGGTCGCAGGCCACATACCAGGCCACCCGCCGCACCGTGCCCGAGGAACGACATGAGCGAACTGATCGACAACCGCGCGCACCGCATCGATACCCTGAAGTCCATCATCCTGCACCTGCACCACGGAGGCTCGGCCGACGAGGTCCGGCAGCGGCTGTCGAGCCTGGTGGCGGACGTCGACGCGACCGAGGTCGCCGCCATGGAGCAGCAGCTCATCGCCGACGGCATGACGATCGACGAGGTCCGCTCGATGTGCGACCTGCACGCCGAGGTGATGCGCGACGTGATGTCGCCCATCCAGATCCGCCCCTCGGTCGGCCCAGGCCACCCGGTCGACACGTTCCAGCGCGAGAACGCGGCGCTGCGCGAGGCGGTCGGCGAGGTGCGGCGTGCGATCGACACGCTCGCCGAGGCAGGCCCCGCGGCCGACCAGTCGGCGGCGCGTGACACGGCACGCGCGCGCGTCAACGTCCTGTTCGACATCGAGAAACACTACCGGCGCAAGGAAGAGCTGCTCTTCCCCTTCCTCGAACGCCACGGCATCACCGGCCCCTCGAAGGTCATGTGGGCCAAGGACGATGAGGCGCGCGCCGCGCTGGCAGCCCTTGCGGAACTGCTCGCCATCGAGGTGCCAGGCCGCGAAGGCTGGGTGAGCGCGGTCCGCGAGGGGCTGGCGGCCACGGCGCGGGCAATCGAGGGCATGATCGACAAGGAAGAGCGCATCCTGCTGCCGATGGCGCTCGACACCCTCACGCGCGACGAGTGGGGCGTGATCTGGCAGGAGTCGCCGCGCATCGGATGGTGCCTCGTGGAGCCCCGCGCGGGCTACGTGCCGCCGACCTCGACGGTGCCCGATCACACGATGACGCCGCCGGCCGGGCAGGCGATCCTGCTGCCGACGGGCCACGTGACGCTCGAACAGCTCACCGGCGTTCTTCAGACGATGCCGGTCGACCTGACGTTCGTCGATGCCGACGACCGTGTGGCGTTCTATTCAGAGGGTCCGGAGCGCGTCTTCTCGCGCAGCCGCGCCGTGATCGGGCGCAAGGTGCAGCACTGCCATCCGCCGCGCAGCGTCTCGATCGTGGATCGCATCCTCGACGACTTCCGCGCCGGGCGCCAGTCGACGGCCGAGTTCTGGATCGAGATGCACGGACGGTTCGTCCACATCCGCTACTTCGCCGTGCGCGGAGCCGACGCGCAGTACCTCGGCTGCCTCGAGATGACGCAGGACGTGACGAAGATCCGCGCCCTGCAGGGCGAGCGTCGCCTGCTCGCATACGACGATGGCGTCACGGCCGGGGCGGCGGCGCAGGAACCAGGCCATCCGCACCACTCCGCACCTCCACCGGTGGCCACCGCCACCACGGTGTCAGCAGCAACGCCAGTGCTCGCGGCATTGATCGTGAAGACGATCGACGCTGACGCGATGCTGGCCGCCGGCACGCATCCGCTGCAAATGGTGCAGCAGGGCGCAGCGGCGCTCGCCGCCGGGCAGGGACTCGCCATCGACAGCAGCTTCGTGCCCAAGCCGCTGATCGAGATGCTCGAACAGGGCGGCTACGACGTCACGACGGCCACGGCGCCCGACGGGCGTCACCGCACGGTCGTCCGCAAGCGCCTCTAGCGAGCGCCCATCTGGGCAGGCGGGCCATCCGGGATGGGCACAAACCGTCCCGGACGAATGCGGTGCTACCCCGCCAGCCACCAGATACCGACGGCGATGGTGAGTAGCGTGACCGGCAGGCCGACCTTGAGGTAGGCGACGAACGAGAACGCCTCGCCCTGTCGCCTGGCCCCCTCGAGCACGATGAGGTTCGCGATCGAACCGAGCAACGTCAGGTTGCCGGCCAGCGTGCTCGACATGGCGAGCGCGAGCCAGGCTGTGTGCGGATCGGCGAGTTGCGGCACGACCTTCGTGAAGATCATGACCGCCGGCACGTTGCTGATGGCGTTCGAGAGAATCGCTGACACCACGCTGAGGCTCCAGACGCGGTCGATGCCGATCGCCGACAACTGCGCAAAGAACCAGTCGTCGAGGCCCGCGCGCTCGGCGCCAGCGACGACCACGAAGAGACCGACAAACAGCATCAGCAGGTCCCAGTCGATCTGCCGGTAGATCTTCTCGGGTTTCACGCGGCGGGTGATCAGCAGGATTGCCGCCGCGCCGGCCGCCACCGTCGCCGGCTCGTAGCCCGCCAGGAACGCGACCAGCACGCCCCCGGAGACGATCAGCGCCTTGGCCATCAGGGCGCGATGCACGGGGCGCGGGCCACGCACCGGCGCATCGTCCATCGCGGTGCGCCGCAGGTCGTTGCGGAACATCCACCAGATCACCGCGACGTCGATGACGAGGCCGATCGCCGCCACGGGCGCGAGTGCCGCCGAGAAGTCGCGGTAGCCGATACGCGACATGCTCGCGATCAGCATGTTCTGCGGGTTGCCCGTGATCGTCGCCACGCTGCCGATGTTCGAGGCGGTCGCCAGCCCGAGCAGGTACGGCAGCGGCGCGTGTCCGCGCGCGCGCGCGACGTCGATCACGATGGGCGTGAAGACGAGGCAGATGGTGTCGTTGACGAACAGGGCCGAGAGGAGGCCGCTGGCAAAGACGACGGCGCTGAGCAGGGCAAGGGGATGGTGCAGGCGCACGGCGAGGGCGCGGCCGATCGTCCTGAAGAACTGCGCGAGCCGCAGGTGGGCGATCACGACCATCATGCCGAACAGCAGCACGAGGGTCCGGTAGTCGATGGCGCTCCAGGCGTCGGCGAGGGGCAGGCCGCCGAGTTCGATCATCAGGATGGCCCCCACGATCGCCGCCCCCGTGCGGTCGAGGCGGAGCGGCGGCAGCCTCCCCACCGCGATGACGAGGTAGGTCGCGGCGAAAATCAGCGTCGCGGCGATCGCTGGCGACGGCACAGCCCGATCACGAGGTCTTGATGAGGTCGAGGAACTCGCTGCGCGTGCGGGCGTCCTGCCTGAACAGGCCGAGCATCGCCGACGTCTTCGCGACCGAGTTCTGCTTCTCGACGCCGCGCATCGCCATGCAGAGGTGGGTGCCCTGCATCACGACGGCGACACCCAGCGGGTTGATCTTCTCGCGGATGCACTCGGCAATCTGGTTCGTCAACCGTTCCTGCACCTGGAGCCGACGCGCGAACACGTCGACGATGCGCGGGATCTTCGACAGGCCGATGACCTTGGTACGCGGCACGTAGGCCACGTGGCACTTGCCGAAGAACGGCAGCAGGTGGTGCTCGCACAGACTGTAGTAGTCGATGTCCTTGACGATCACCATCTCGCTGTAGTCCACGTCGAACAACGCGTCGTTGATGACCGCATCGATGTCTTCGGCATAACCGCTGGTGAGGAACCTCAGCGACTTGTCGACCCGTTTCGGCGTGTCGAGCAATCCGTCGCGATCGGGGTTCTCGCCGAGTTCGATGAGCATGCGACGCACGAGATCCTGCATGGCCGCATTGTATCGCGTGGTCGGGGTGGCGGTCGTGGTGGCGATCGTTTCAGGAGGCATGATCAGGGTAGACGCCGCGCGGGCGCCGGTCGTTTCGTGGGCGGCACGCCTGGGGGCGCGTCGCTGGCGCGGGATCTCCGTTGACCTCCGGCACCAGCGACCGCATGGCACGCTCAGTACTTGTAGAACCCTTCGCCGCTCTTGCGCCCGAGTCGCCCGGCCAGCACCATCCGCTTGAGCAGCGGCGGCGGCGCATACGCGGGCTCACGGAACTCCTCGAACATGATGTTCGCGATGAAATACGTCGTGTCGAGACCGACGAAGTCGAGCAGCGTGAACGGGCCCATCGGATGGCCGCAGCCGAGCTTCATCCCCTTGTCGATGTCCTCGACGGTTCCGAGCCCGTGTTCGTAGGCGCGGATGGCGTCGAGCAGGTATGGCACCAGCAGGCGGTTCACGATGAACCCGGGACGGTCGGGAGCGGTAATCGGCTCCTTCCCCAGCGCCTGGGCGAAAGCAAACACGCGCTCGTAGGTCGCATCGGTCGTGGCCAGGCCGCGGATGACCTCCACCAGTTTCATCAGGGGCACCGGGTTGAAGAAGTGCAGCCCCCCGAAACGGTCGGGACGCTTCGTCGCGGCGGCCAGTTCGGTGATGCAGAGCGACGAGGTGTTCGAGAGGAAGATCGTGTGGCCCCCCACGACGCGCTCGAGCGCGTCGTAGGCGGCACGCTTCACGTCGAGATTCTCGACGATGGCCTCGATCACGACGTCGCATCCGCCAAGGTCATCGAACGTGGTGGTGCCCGACAGGTTGGCGAGGGTCGTGGTGCGCACGTCCTCGCTCACCTTGCCCTTGGCCACGCCGTCGTCGAGGAACTTGCGGATGCGCCCGAGTCCCCTGTCGAGCACCGCCTGCTCGACTTCGCGCACGATCGTCGTGAACCCCTGCATCGCCGCCACCTGCGCGATGCCCGCGCCCATCAGGCCACAGCCGAGGACGCCAACCGTCTTGATCTCACTCATCACGATTCCTCTCTGGCGGCCACACGGGGTGCACGCCGCTCATGCCAGGTGGCGCCCTCACGGCGCCACGTCGTCAGACGGTCTCGATCAGCGCCGCGATGCCCTGGCCGCCGCCGATACAGGCCGATGCGATCCCACGCGCCTTGCCGCGGCGCCGCAACTCGTGCAGGAGCGTGATCATCAGGCGGGTGCCGCTCATCCCGAGCGGATGCCCAATCGCGATCGCGCCACCATTGACGTTCACGCGATCGCGGTCGAGGCCGAGTTCGGCTTCGACCGACAGGTACTGCGCGGCGAAGGCCTCGTTGATCTCGAACAGGTCGATGTCGGCCAGCGCGAGACCGGTCTTCGACAGCACGGCGCGAATGGCAGGCGCGGGCCCCATGCCCATGTACGCGGGGTCGACACCGACCACCGCCCAGGCCCGCAAGACGCCGATGGGTGTCGCCGAGTGCGCCTCGGCCGCGGCACCTGACGCGAGCACGATCGCCGCGCCCCCGTCGACGATGCCGCTGGCGTTGCCAGCGGTCACGCCGCCGTCCTTCTTGAACACCGGCGGCAGCTTCGCCAGGGTCTCGATGGTGGTGTCGGGGCGCATGTGATCGTCGCGCGAGAACAGCTCGACGCCCTTGCGCCCCTTCACCTCGACAGGCACGACCTCGTCGCCGAGGCGGCCTTCGGCCCACGCAGCCGCGGCCAGACGCTGGCTTCGCAGCGCGAACTCGTCCTGGGCCTGGCGCGTGACGCCGTACTTCGTCGCGCAGTTCTCGGCGGTGATCGCCATCGGCGCCCCGCAGTACGTGTCGGTGAGCGCTTCCCACAGGGTGTCGTCGAGCTTCGGCGTGCTCCCGAACCTGAAGCCGGTGCGGCCTCCACGCACGACATGCGGCGCCTGGCTCATGCTCTCGATGCCGCCCGCGAGCACGACCGAGGCCTCGCCGAGCTGGATCAGCTGCGCGCCGGTGACGGCCGCCTGGATGCCTGACCCGCACAGCCGGTTCACGGCGAGCGCGGGCGTCTCAACCGGCACGCCGCTCTTGAGCCCGATGTGACGCGCCGCGTAGATCGCATCGGCGCTCGTCTGCATGACGTTGCCGACCACCACGTGATCGATCGCCGAGGCCGGCACGGCGCTGCGCGTGATGGCGGCCCGTGCCGCGACGACGCCAAGGTCGGTGGCCGAAACGTCCTTGAGCGGGCCGACGAAACTGCCCATTGGTGTGCGTGCGCCGCTCAGAATGTAGATGGGAGATGACATGGATGCGTCCCCTGGCATGACGGTCAGGTCGTGGACTGAATCTGTGCGATGAGCATGTCGGTCGCCTCGCGCGTGCCGAGGTGCCCGCCGACGTCGGCGGTGCAGCCGCGGGCGGCGATGCACGATTCCACCGCCGACTCGATGGCCCGCGCCGGCCCCGCGTGGCCGAGCGTCTCGAGCAGCAGGGCCAGCGAGAGGCACGCGCCAAAGGGGTTGGCGACGTTCTTCCCGGCCAGCGGCGGCGCGCTCCCGTGCACGGGCTCGAACAACGAGGTCCGTCCGGGATGCAGGTTGGCCGACGCGGCCATCCCGAGCCCGCCCTGCAGTTCGGCCCCGATGTCGGTGACGATATCGCCGAACAGGTTGTTGGTGACGATGACGTCGAACTGGGCGGGATCACGAATCATGAACATCGCGAGCGCGTCGACGAACAGGTGCCTGGCCTCGATCAGCGGGTAGTCGGCCGACACCTCGCGGAACACGCGCTGCCACAGCGCGTGGCCGTGTGTCAGCGCGTTGCTCTTGTCGGCCATGCAGACGCGCAAGCGGCCGGTGGCCTGCGCGAACTCGAACGCATGCCTGATGATGCGGTGGACGCCCTTCCAGGTGTTCACCTCTTCCTGCACCGCGATCTCGTCCTCGGTGCCGGCCTTGAAGCGCCCGCCGATGTTGACGTAGAGCCCCTCGGTGTTCTCGCGGAACACGACAAGATCGACGTCGCGGCGCGACTTGCCCTTGAGCGGCACGAGGCGGTCGTCGAGGCAGCGCACGGGCCGGTAGTTCACGTACAGATCGAGCTCGAAGCGCGCCCCGAGCAGGATGTCGCGCGCGTGACGGTTGTCGGGGACGCGTGGATCGCCCAACGCGCCCACGAACACGGCGTCGAACTGGTCGCGCAGCATGGCGTAGCCGTCGGGCGGGATGGTGACGCCGGTGGCGAGGTAGTGATCCGCGCTCCATGGCAGCGTGTCGACGCACACCGCCAGGCCGAAGGCCGACGCGACCGCATCGAGGACGCGCCGCGCTTCGGCGGTGACGTCCTTGCCGATGCCGTCACCGGGAATGAACGCGAGGTTCATGTGAGTGCCTCGAAGGCCATGGCCATGCCCATGCCGCCGCTCACGCAGAGCGTGGCGAGCCCGTAGCGTACCCCACGCCGGCGCATCTCGTGCAGCAGCGTCACCACGATGCGGGCGCCGGTGCACCCGATGGGGTGCCCCAGCGCAATGGCGCCGCCGTTGACGTTGAGCCGTGCGGGATCGACGCCGAGTTCCTGCACACAGGCGATCACCTGCGGCGCGAACGCCTCATTGATCTCGACCAGCCCGAAGTCGTCGAGGTGCATCCCCAGGCGCGACAGCAGGGCGCGGACGGCCGGCACGGGGCCGATGCCCATCACGCGGGGATCGACACCGACGCTGGCCCATCCGAGGATCCGCGCCATCGGCGCGCGCCCAAGCGCCGCGGCCCCTGCCGCGCTCGCGACGACGACCGCTGCCCCGCCGTCGGTGATGCCCGAGGCCGACCCCGCCGTGATGATGCCCGGGCGTCCCTCCACGTCGTCGAATACGGCGGGCAGCCGCGCCAGCGCGGCCAGCGTCGTGTCTGGGCGTGGGTGCTCGTCGGCCTCGCACGTCACATCATCGCCGCGCGTCGTGATCGTGACGGGCACGATCTCGTCGACGAAGCGGCCGCCAGCCACGGCCACCAGGGTCTTGACCTGGCTGTCGAGGGCGAACGCATCCGACGCCTCGCGCGTGATGCCGTGCTGCCGGGCCAGGAGTTCCGCGGTCTCGCCCATCACCATGTCGGCCAGCGGGCACTCGAAGCCGTCGCGGTACATGGCATCCGCGAGGCGGAAGTGCCCCATGCGCCTGCCCCACCGGGCATCGGCCGCGTCGATGAGGTACGGCATCCGGCTCATCGCCTCGATCCCGCCGGCAACGGCCACGGTCGTGTCACCGAGCGCGATCGACTGGGCCGCCCCCGCGATCGCCTGCAACCCCGACGCGCAGGCCTTGTTGCTGGTCTGCGCGGGCACGGCGTCGGGCAACCCCGCGCGCCGCACGACCTGGCGGGCGGGGTTGGGGCCCGCCCCTGCCTGCCGGGCGTGGCCGATGACGACCTCGCCGACGGCCTCGGGCGGCACGTGGGCGCGCGACAGGACGGCACGCACCGCCACGGCACCGAGTTCGGCAGCGTGGACGTCCTTGAGTGTGCCGCCGTAGCGCCCGATGGGCGTGCGGGCGGCCGCGAGGATGACGGGATCGTGCGGAAGCATGCGCGCGCATTCTACCTGTCGCGGTCGCCGGGCCGCACGCACGGCCTGACGAGTGCACAGCCTGACCGGGGCCGACGTGTTCCTCGTCTGGGCGACGTGCGATGGCCGCGCACGCGAGGGCGCAGCGGTGACGAGCGGACCATGCGCGGCCGGCATCCCGTTCGTCACGGGACGAATCGTCACGGGATGAACTGGTGTTCAGCGGGAATACGGAATCTTGGAACGAAACGGCGCGATTTCTTGGATCGCGCGCAATTCGTCACAGCCTTCATCACAAACACCATCGATTCGCGCATGTCGCGAAACTCCCGATCGTGGCACGTGCGGTGCACTTCACCGCTGTCGTTCGACGGGTGGTACCAGGACGCCCCACCCAGGGCCGAGCTGCCACTCATCACGCTGACGCATGCGTGGCGTCGGGTTCGTCATCGTTCCACGCAGGAGGTTCCTTTCATATGCGCAAGGTCATCATCAGCGCCCTCATGGGCGTGCTGCTGTGTGCGGTGCCCACCACCGCGCAGGAACAGCGCGCGGCCATCGAAGGCATCGTCAAGGACAGCCAGGGCGCCGTGCTCCCCGGCGTCACCGTCGAGGCCAGGAGCCTCCAGGGAGCCGTCGTCAGCACGGTCACCGAAGGCAATGGCGTCTACCGCTTCCCGGCGCTCGCCCCGGGCGTGTACGCCGTGACGGCCGAACTCGCCGGCTTCCAGATCGCCAAGGTCGAGAACGTCGAGCTGACGCTGGGCACGATCAAGACCATCGGCTTCACCCTGCAGATCGCCTCGGTGACCGAAGAAGTGATCGTGACCGGCGAAGCCCCGCTGGTCGACACCAAGCAGAGCGCCCGCGCCACCAGCCTGCGCAGTGACCAGTTCGAGCTGCTGCCCAAGGGGCGCGATTTCAGCTCGCTCGTCACGCAGGCCGCTGGCGCCAACAACGAAGCCAAGCTCGGCGGCATCTCGATCGATGGGTCGAGCGCCTCTGAGAACCGCTACATCGTCGATGGCGTCGAGACGACCGACATCGTGCAGGGCGCCGTCTCGCAGGGCGTCAACTCCGACTTCGTCGAGGAAGTGCAGATCAAGTCGTCGGGCTACACCGCCGAGTACGGCGGCGCGACCGGTGGCGTGATCAGCGTCGTGACGAAGAGCGGCAGCAACGACATCCGCGGGATGGGCATCTTCTACTGGTCGGGCGACAAGATCGAGGGCGGCCGGTACACCAACGCCGCCGAGACCATCGCGGCCGGCGGACGCGAGACGTTGCGCCTGAGTCCGACCAACTCGAACGTCGCCGAATACGTGTCGTACCCTGAAGACAGCTACAACCGCTACGAGCCCGGCTTCTGGATCGGCGGACCGCTGCGCAAGGACCGCGCGTGGTTCTGGGCGGCCTACCAGCCCCGCCTGCAGGACACCGAGCGCACCGTGACCTTCCGCCTCGACAACAGCACGGGCACGTTCGAGCAGAAGCGGCGCGTGCAGAACGTCAGCGCCAACCAGACCGCGCAGATCAGCGACAAGCTGCGCACGCGCGCGGCGTTCAACCTCGAGTACGGCAAGGTCACCGGCCTGCTGCCGGCCCTCGACGGCTCGAGCACGCCGGTGGCGAACTTCGGCAAGGCCACGAAGACGCCCAACTACACCGTGTCGGGCCAGGCCGACTACGTGGCGAACCACAAGATGTACTTCGGCGTGCGCGCCGGCTACTCGCGCCGCAACACCACCGACGACACCGTCCGTGACGGCGCCCTGTCGTGGTTCCGCACCAGCAACGTCGGCTTCGCCGGCCTCGACGGCACCGTCGTCCCCACGTCGCTCCAGCGCGTGACGAACTTCCAGACCGACATCGACAACAACCTGTCGGTGAAGGACGTCCGCACGCGCCTCAACTTCCAGGGCGATGCGACGTACTACGCCAGCTTCGCCGGCCAGCACACCTTCAAGGCCGGCGTGCAGGTCGACCGCATGGCCAACCAGGTCGACACCGGCCAACTGGGCAACATCGTCAACCTGTACTGGGGCCGCACGCTCGGCGGCCGCCGCGGCAACTACGGCTACTACCGCGTCCGCAGCAACGGCGTCGACCCGAAGCGGGGCATCGTGACGACCGGCGACGTCAGCGTCAACAACGTCGGCCTGTTCATCCAGGACGCCTGGACGATCAACAACAAGCTGACCATCAACGTGGGCCTGCGCACCGAGAGCGAGGAAGTCCCGGCGTTCTCGACCGAGGGTGGCAGTTCGTCGACACCGATCACCTTCGGCTTCGCCGACAAGCTCGCCCCGCGTGTCGGGGCGGCCTACGACATCTTCGGCGACGGCAAGTGGAAGGTCTACGGGTCGTGGGGCATCTTCTACGACATCTTCAAGATGGAACTGCCGCGCGGCTCGTTCGGCGGCGACAAGTGGCTCGAGTACTACTACACGCTCGACACCTACGACTGGACGTCGTTGACCAATGGCGCCAGCTGCCCGCCGGCCTGCCCAGGCACGCTGCTCCAGACCGTCGACTTCAGGCACTCGTCGGTCGACGCGATCGATCCCGACATGAAGCCGTACCGGCAGCAGGAAGCGGTCTTCGGCTTCGAGCACCAGTTGACCAACCGCATCGCCCTGCAGGCGCGCTACGTGCACAAGCAGCTCGATCGCGGAGTCGATGACATCGGCCAGCTCGACGCCACCGGCAACGAGATCTACTCGATCGGCAACCCCGGCTACGGCCAGTCGGAGCTGTTCCTTCCCGACGGCGGCACCACGGCCATCACGCTGCCGAAGGCGCAGCGCGACTACGACGCCGTCGAAGTGGCGGTCAACAGGATGCTCGCCGACAACTGGTCGCTGCGCGCCAGCTACCAGTGGAGCCGACTCTACGGCAACTACACCGGCCTGTCGCAGGGCGACGAGAACGGCCGCACCAGCCCGAACGTGGGCCGCGCGTACGACTACCCGCTCATCATGTTCGGGCAGGACGGCGAACCGGTCCTCGGCCCGCTGCCCACCGACCGTCCGCACCAGTTCAAGGCGCAGGCGATCTACGTGCTCCCGTTCGGGACGGCCATCGGCCTGAACCAGTACGTGGCCAGCGGCATCCCGATCACGCGCGAGGCGGCGGTCTACCCGAGCAGTCAGTTCCCCGTGCAGTACCTCGGGCGCGGCAGCGACGGCCGCACCGACGTCCTGTCGCAGACCGACCTCTACGTCCAGCACGAGTTCAAGGCCTTTGGCGACCGGCGCATCCAGGTCAGCCTCAACGTCCTGAACCTGTTCGACCAGAAGGCGGTCGCGGGCGTCTACGTGCTGCAGACGGCGGCGGGCGTGGGCCTCAACATCGACGAGCCCGCGTTCTTTGCCGGCCAGCTCAACTTCCAGCAGTTGCTGACCGCGCAGAACGCGACGATCGACCCGCGCTTCCTGCAGGCCAACTCGTTCCAGACGCCGATCGCGGCGCGCGTCGGCGTGAAGTTCATCTTCTGATCCTGCCCGCTGAGCCCATCCTGCGCGGCCGTGTCGCGGACTTGCCCTCTCGACACGACCGCGTGGAAGGGCGGTACGGCGCCGCTCGATCGTCAACCCCGTCGGCCTCACCCGGCCGGCGGGGTTTTTTTCACGCAGGCTGCCGCGAAGCGCGCTACCTTCAACCACGTTCGCGGATTGTCGAATGCCCCCGCGCCGCCCGACACCATCGCACGACGTTGCCTCTGCCCCGCCCCCACCCCGGGATCACCGCCACTGGTGGATTCTCGCGGCCGCCGCGCTGATCCGCGTCGTGGCGCTGGCGCAGCTTTCGCCGCATCCGCTGCTGCAGCCATCTGTAACCCTCGACGATGGCGCGTACGTCGCGCTGGCCACGCGTGTGGCGGGAGGTGACCTCGCGCTGGCCCCTGAGCCGTACTACCTCGCCCCCTTCTACACCTACCTGCTCGGCGCCGTCTTCGCCACGAGTGGCGGCTCGCTGCTCGCGGCGCGCGTCGTGCAGGCGCTGCTCGGCGTGGTCGCCGTGTGGCTGGTCATCGACACCGCCACCGCGTGGTTCAACCGTCGCGCCGGACTGATCGCGGGCGCGCTGGCCGCCACGACCGGGCTGCTGGTGTTCAACGAAGCGCTGATCCTGCAGTCGTCTCTGGATCCGTTCCTGGCGGCACTGGCCCTGTGGGCCGCCACGCGCGCCTTCGGCGCTGCGGCGCCTGGGCGCGAGACCGCGGGCCTCCGGTGGTTCGTCGTCACAGGCGCCGCACTGGGGATGTTGTCGCTCAACCGGCCGAATGCCGTCGTGTGCGCGCCGGCGATGGCGCTGGCGTGGTGGGTCGGTCAGCGTTCACACGGGGCTTGGCGCCAGTCGGCGGCCCTGCTGCTCGGCGCCGTGCTGATGGTCGCTCCCGCTACCCTGCGGAATCGTATCGTTGCCGGCGAATGGGTGCTGCTCACGTCGCATGGCGGGCTGAACTTCTACATCGGCAACGCGAGCGGCGCCGACGGCACCTGGAAGGCTGTTCCCGGCATCACACCGTCGATTGCCGGCCAGGTGGCCGACGTGCGGCGCCTCGCGAGCGACGCGCTCGGACGGCCGG
>JAEUQQ010000478.1 GCA_016789685.1 Acidobacteriota bacterium
AAGACCTCGCCGTTGGGCGCACGGTGTTCGCGCGAGGTGAACTCGTGGAGGAGCCGCAGCAGCAGGCGCGTCGCCTCGTGCTCGTGGACGTGCGAGAGCAGCACCGCGAACTCCTCGCCGCCATAGCGCCCGACGATGTCTGACCGCCTGAGGTGGCGCCGCAGCAGCGAAGCGAGCGACACCAGCACGCGGTCGCCCGCCTGGTGGCCGTAGGTGTCGTTGACCGCCTTGAAATGGTCGATGTCGATCATCGCCAGCGACGCCGCCGTGCGGTCGCGGCGCTTCTGCGCGACGATCGACGCCGCCTGCTCCATGAAGCTGGTGTGCGTCAGCAGGCGCGTCAGGCCATCGCGGTTGAGCAGCGTCTTGAGGAAGCGTGCCCGCTCGAGCCGCGCCGCCACGTTGGCGATGAGCACCTCGTTCTTCACCGGCTTGGTGAGGTGGGCGTCTCCGCCCGCGCGCACGGTGTCGATGCGCGCCCTCTCGTCGTTCTCGGATGTCAGGAAGACGATGGGCAACGTGACGTACTGGTCGTCCTGCCTCACGTACTTGGCGAGATCGTAGCCGCTGATCTCGGGCAGGTTGATGTCCATCAGGATCAGGTCGGGCTTGTATTCCGACAGCACCGAGTTGAAATGGCGGGGGGCGTCGCAGACCCGGACGTGGTAGCCCGCTAACTCGAGCACGACGCGGACCTTCTTCGACTGCGCCGCGTCGTCCTCGACGACGAGCACGCGCTGCTGTTCCTCGCCCTGCCGCTCGAGCAGGTGGTGCAGCTTCCTGACGATGCCTTCCCAGTCGCTCTCGCCAGGCTTCTCGAAACAGGCATCGGCGCCGGCCCGGATGGCCTCGGCGTTGTCGAGGAAGTCGGTGAGGCTGACGATGATGACGGCCGTGCGGTGCGCCCCATCGCCCGGGTCGTCGTCGCGGGCAAACTGGCCACGGTCGGCGTGCTCGCGTGCCCGCAGGGCCCGCACGATCGTGTAGCCGGGCCCGTCGGGCAGCTGCAGGTCGACGATCGCCCCGTCGGGCATGGCCGCGTCGATCTCGGCGACCGCCTCGGCACAGCTGCGCGCCGTGCGCACCTGCATCCCGTCGTGCAACAGCAGCGACTTGAGGCGCAACTGCACGCTGAGGTCGTCATCGACGATCAGGATGCTGCTGCCGCGGGGGCCGTCGTCGGGCACGGCGGCCGCTGAGAGCGTCGCCCGGGCCTGCGCGGCGTCATCCGATCGAGCGGCCTCGGTCGGGGAGAAGGTCCCGGCGGCCAGCCGCTGGCGCTGGGTCTCGAACTCGCCGCGGGCGTGCTCGATGAGCTGGCGGATCCCGGCGCGCTCGGCCTCGGTGGCGGCGCGCGACGCCGCCAGGATCGGCGCAACCGTGGCCTCGCCGCGCCGCCCGAGGTCAGAGATCCCCCCGCAGTCGTAGGTCGCCCCGGCACCGGCGAGACGGTGGAAGTGGCGTCGCAGGTCGGTCAGCGCCTCGTGGTCGGCCGGCACGCTCGCGAGACGGTCGAGGGCGGCAGTCAGCTCGTCGGCGCGCTCCGCGCCCGAGGCCAGGAACTCCTCGAGCAGTGCGCGCAGTTCGTCGTCGAGCGTCGTCATCACGTCCGGCTCGCGGATGGCGCCGGGGGGCGCACACCTCTCCTCTCTGCGGCATTAATCGGCACGAGCGCGTCGGAACTGAAGGGGGTCGCCCCCGTGCGAGGGCAGGAGACAGGCGGGGCCGCACCAGCGGTGCAGCCCCTCGGCGTGGCTGGGGAGCCGGAGGAAACCAGGGGCGCCGGCCGCGACCGGCGCGGCGCCCGGCGTGCGTCAGACGGCCTGGCGAACGGTGTCGTCGAGGGCGGCGACGTCGGCGCGCGTGATGACGTGTTCGCCCGCCCGGTTGTCGGCCGGGGCGCTGTACATCACGTCGAGCATCAATTCCTCGAGGATCATGCGCAACCCGCGCGCGCCGACCCGGCGTTCGATCGCGGCGTCGGCGATGGCCTCGAGCGCGTCGGGGGCGAAGCGGAGCGTCAGCTTCTCGTAATCGAGCAGGCGCTGGTACTGCTTGACCAGGGCGTTCTTGGGTTCGGTGAGCACGCGGACGAGCGCGGCGCGGTCGAGGTCCTGCAGGGTCGACACGACGGGCAGGCGGCCGACGAACTCGGGAATCAGGCCGAACTTCACGAGGTCGTCGGGCTCGATCATCGACGAGGCGGCGCGGCGGCGGGCCGGTGCCGACTGGGGCTCGGCGAGGAACCCGAGGGTCTTGCGGCCGGCACGACGCTCGATCACCTTCTCGAGGCCGACGAACGCGCCGCCGCAGATGAAGAGGATGTTGGTCGTGTCGATGGCGATGGTCTCGGCCTGTGGGTGCTTGCGGCCGCCCTGGGGCGGCACGTTGGCGACGGTCCCCTCGAGGATCTTGAGCAGGGCCTGCTGGACGCCCTCGCCCGAGACGTCGCGGCTGATCGACGGGTTCTCGTCCTTGCGCGCAATCTTGTCGATCTCGTCGATGTAGACGATGCCCTGCTGGCACTTGGCGACATCGCCGCCGGCCGACTGCAGGAGCTTCCTCAGGATGTTCTCGACGTCTTCGCCGACGTAGCCGGCCTGGGTGAGCGTGGTCGCGTCGGCGATGGCGAATGGCACGTCGAGCATCCGGGCCAGGGTCTGGGCAAGCAGGGTCTTGCCGCTGCCGGTGGGCCCGATCAGGAGGATGTTGGACTTGCCGAGTTCGACATCGTTCATGCCCTGCTGGAGCATCTCGATGCGCTTGTAGTGGTTGTAGACGGCGACGGCGAGCTGCTTCTTGGCCTGGTCCTGCCCGATGACGTAGGCATCGAGGAAGGTCTTGATCTCGTGGGGCTTGGCGAGGGAGCGCTTGAGGGGTGAACCGAGGCCGGCGGCGGGGCGGCGGTCGCGTTCGGCGACGATGAGTTCCTGGCAGGCCGCGATGCAGCCATCGCAGATGTAGACGTCGGGGCCGGCGATCAGCTTTTCGACGTCGTGCTGCGTCTTGCGGCAGAAGGAACAGGTGAGCACATCCTGGCGGTCTTTCCTCAACATGGTCGCGGCTCCGAATCCGGCCCGTCACTGAGCAGCGGTCCGGGGAGCGGAGACGCTACGGCACGGGGGGCGTGTCGGTGGGGAGTGGTTCCACGATGCGTGCCACGAGGCGGGTGGGGCGATTCTCTGGAGAAACGGGCAGTGGGGGTGCGCCAATGCCCCACGGGGCACAGACAAAAGTCACCCGCGCGAGAGACAACGCTGCAAATTACGTAATTGTAAGCACTTACGTGCAACTTGTGGCCAATCGGCGCCCCTGCTCGTGCGGGGCGCCACGCCGCGCGACCGCCGACCACGGTCGCTGCCACCAGCCGCCGCGACGCCCCGGGCGCACCGATTGACCCCCTTCACACGCCCGTGCTACCGTCGCAGGTTGTTCCTTGGTCCGACCGCGAGCGTGGCGGAACTGGCAGACGCGCCGGACTTAGGATCCGGTAGCCGGAAGGCTGTGGGGGTTCGACTCCCCCCGTTCGCACCAGCATCCTCCCAGGCATTCGACCCGGCGCGTTGCCAGGTGCCCTTCCGTGGCCCACTGTCGGGTCCACGGCGTCCATCCGAGAATTCTCACGACCGCAGCATGAAGACCGAACTCATCGACGTCAGCCCCACCCAGAAGCGTATCGTCTTCGAGATCCCGGCCGACATCGTCGCCGCCGAATTCGATCGCGTGACCCGTGACTACACCCGGCAGGCCCGGTTGCCCGGATTCCGTCCCGGCAAGGCCCCGACCCGCCTCGTGCGCCAGCAGTTCGCCGATCGCATCCGGCACGACGCACTGCACGACCTCATCCCGCGCAGCGTGAGCGAGGCCGTCCGCGAGCACAGCCTCGAGCCGGTCGACACGCCCGACATCCGCGACGTGGCGCACAACGAGGGCGAAGCGCTCACGTTCACCGCGCTGGTCGAGACCCTGCCGCCGATCCCGCCCGTCGACTACGCGTCGCTGCGGCTGACGCGGGCGCCGATCGCGGTGGCCGACGAGGCCATCACGGCGATGCTCACGCGCCTGGCCGAACGGCAGGCCCGCGTCGAGCCGGTGGCCGACCGCGCCTCGCGCGAGGGTGACACGCTGAGCGTCGACCTGACGCGCAAGACGCTCTCGTCGCCGAAGGACGAGCAGGCGGCGACCCTCGGCAAGGAAGAGGCGCACACCGACCTGTCGATCGAGATCGGGGCGGCGTTCAATCCGCCGGGGTTCGACGGGCACATCGTGGGGCTGCAGGCGGGCGAGACCAAGACGTTCGTGATCGCCTTCCCGCCCGACTACCAGGTCGACGAGTTGCAGGGCGCGCAGGTCGAGTACACGGTGGCCGTGAAGGGCATCAAGGAGAAGGTGCTGCCGGCGATCGACGACGAGTTCGCGAAGGACATGGGCGACTTCGCGTCGCTCGACGCCCTGCGCGCGC
>JAEUQQ010000490.1 GCA_016789685.1 Acidobacteriota bacterium
AGCGGAAACAGCGAGAGCCGTCGGTCGGCGACGAGAAAGTCCTCGTCGCCACGCGGCCGGTAGACGACGCTGGTCAGCAGGAGCACGATGACCGTAACGAAACCAAGCCCATCGAGGACTGTGGTCACGTCAGTCACATTCCAACGCGTCGAGTGCACATATGTTCGATGATCCGTTCCGCTCGTCTTTCGCGAGGCTCGTCACGCCCCTGGGCCAGTTCCTGGTCTCGCGCGACGTCACGCCCTCGTCAATCAGCTGGACGGGCTTCGCGATCGCCGTGGCCGGTGCCGCAGCGATTGGGGCGAACCACGGGTACGTTGGTCTCGCCCTGTGGCTCGTGAGCCGCGTCGCCGACGGCCTCGATGGGGTCGTGGCCCGTCTCGGTGGCCGGCACAGCGCCTTCGGTGGGTATCTCGACATCACGCTCGACATGGCCGCCTACTCGTTGATGGTCGTCGCGTTCGCCTACGTGCACCCTGCGCCGGCCGTGTTGTGGCCCGCGATCCTGGCGGGCTACGTGCTGGCGATCACCACGACCCTGGCACTCTCGTCTGCCGCCGAGCGCCTGGCCCGGACCGTGGCCGCCGGCGACCGTTCCTTCCAGTTCACCCGCGGCCTCGCCGAAGCCGGCGAGACCACCGTCGTGTACGCGCTCTGGGTCGTCTTCCCGTCACACGTCGCACTCGTCGGGTGGCTCTGGGCGGGCCTCCTGCTCGCCACGGCCATCCAGCGCTCCTGTCTGGCCTGGCGGCTGCTACCGCGACACCACGGACACTGAACGCGATCCGGGCAGGCCGGCGTGCGTCTCCTGCACGGTCTGCGACGACGATCAGCCCGCCTGATACCGCGCCATGAAGCGGCGGTCGATGCGGTCCTTGAGGTGCCACACCCAGGCACCCTCGAACGACAGACGCCGCCACTCGCCGATCGCACGGCCACCTCCCGCGTTGAGCAACCGCAGGAAGTCGGACTGGGGCCGGTAGCGTCGGAGTGGCGCGCCGTTGAGGCTCCGACGCAGATTCTCCCAGAGGATCGGCCCCTGCCTGACCGCATGCACCCCGGCCTTCGGCGTGGGCGCACCAACGATCGACCCGCTGTCGCCGACGGCGAACACCGCGCCGTCGCCGGTCGTGCGGAGTGTGTCGGCCGTGAGGAGAAAGCCCCGGTCGTCGGTCGGCAGGCCCAGCGCGCGCAGGAGCGGAGGGGCTGACGCGCCCGTGGCCCAGACGACGACATCGACCTCGAGCAAACGGGTGTCGGCAAGGTGCAGCTGCCGGTGCGAGACGCGGGTCACCCGTCCGCGTATCACCGAAATGCCCTTCGTCTCGAGCGCCGCGTGCACGCGCCGTGTCGTGGCTGGCAACCTCCCCGGGGTCAGACCCTCCGGGCCCGCAACGAGCGCGACCTCGGCGACGCTCGCGACGGCGAGCCGGGATCGCAGGTATGAGGGAAGGGCCAGGGCGATTTCGACGCCCCCGGCCCCACCACCCACCACGGCGACACGCACGCCACCTCGCACCGCGGCGCGGCCGACTTCCGCCTCCAGGCGTTCCGAGAACGAACGCATCGGCTTCACGGGCACGAATGGCGCGCCGTCGTCGATGACGACGCCGGCCGTGGTCGGCACCGACCCGATGCCAACCGAGGCCACAGCGAAGGGCACCCGCGTGTCGCCGACCACCAGGTGGCCGCAGCGCGCGTCGAAGGCGCTCACCTCGCCAACGACGAGCCGCACGCCCGAGCGATGACAGAGCCGCCGCAGATCGATGGTCATGGCGTCGGCGCGGTACTGCCCCGACAGGACGCCAGGCAACATCCCCGAATACGCGGACCACGGCGCGTCAGCAACGCAGGTCAGCTCGGCACCGCCGATCGGGGC
>JAEUQQ010000502.1 GCA_016789685.1 Acidobacteriota bacterium
GACGGGTACGTCAGCACCACGCTCGCCCGCTGGCCGACGGTCACCGGCGAGCCCCCCTGGCGTCACCGCGCCGTCGTCGACGCGACGCGCATGGCGCAGGCGCCCGACGGGACGCTGTGGTATCTCGAGGGCACCGTCCCCCGGCGGCCACACGGCCGGCCGCGCCCTGGTCGGCCTCGACGGCCAGACCGGCACCGTGCGCCGCCGCGTGCCGCTGCCGGCGTCACGGGCCATCGTCCACGCGGGCGCGGGCTGCAGCGGGCATCAGGTCCACGGCGTCACGGGCTCCGGGGACACGCCGGTGATCGATGCGCACGGGAACGTGCGGCTGCTGGTGCTCCAGCAGGTCGACGAGACCGCCGTGAGCGCGTTGTACCACCCGACGGTCTGCTGGGAGTGGTGGACGACGGTGCACGTGCAGCACACCCGGACGCTGCACCTGCTGTCCGTCACGCCGGAGGGCACCACCTCGTGGACCCCGGTAGCGACCGCCACGCCGGCGGTCCTGCCCGACGGCACCTGGGTCGGGGAACTCGGCCTCATCGACGGCGGCCTGTTGCCGGACTCGACCGGCGGCGTCGTCCTCACGTGGGCCGCGGACGACGACCGCGATGGCGACGTAACGCGTGTCCGCACCTACGTCGATGCCGCGGGCGTGCGCGGCGACGTGGTGCCGACGGAGGTCACGCCGACGCTCGCGGGCGAAGATGGGGTTGTCTACGCGACCGACGACCTGTCTGTGACGGCGTTCGACGCGGCGACCGCCACACCGCACTGGACCCGTGCCGCGACGGCCGCCGTGGCCGCCGGTGCCTACGGCAGCGTCGTTGTGCGAGACGAGCAAGGCGACGCCGTCGTCAACAGCGCAGGCGTCGAGGTCGAACGAACGGCATTGCCGGAGCGTGCCGTCTACCGCGCCAACGGGACATGGATCGGCGGCGATGGGGCCTCCGTCAGCGTGTCGCAGGGGACCGCGTTGGGATCGCCCCTGTATGCATATCAGGCCGCGGGTGGGAGTCGGCACCGCACCGCCGCCCCGGAAACGACCAGGTTCTTCACACTGGCGCCCGTGGAGGAGCTCCGCAGAAACCCGGATTCCCCTTCCACGGTTCCGTCTTACCCCTCAAGGGACCTGGAGAAGGACGTCCCCGCTGCCTTGGGCATGACCGCGGTCGGCGAAACGTGGGTCGGCCGCGGCGTCACCGCCGATGTCTGGGCGAATACGCGCGCCAGACTAGATGCGTTCCACACGGCCAACGGGGCGTACCTGCAGTCTCACGAGGTGTCGCTCGAGCGGGCCATTGGGACCGGCAAGCACGCGGTTGCCTTCCTGGGACATAGCGTGGAGTCCGACGCCCTGAGTGGCGTCATGGAAGCCGTGGGACTGATGTTCTACGACCTGGACCTCATCAAGGGGGCCTTGCCGGTGAGCGGCGTCGTGAACACTCGGCGCGGCGGAGATTACGATTACCAATCCCAGTTTGCCGTTTGGGGACCGAAGATCTACACGGATGCCCGACTGCTCTTCCTTGGCGTGTGCAAGCCGGGCGCGGAACTGCTGTCCTTCATCGAGGGACCGCGGACAGGCCCCGGACCGGTGATCATCGTGAACGAGAACACGGAAGACACACCCCTGTACATGGCATGGTTGGGGTGGAAGTCCATCGTGACGTCGATAGCGCAAGGGCACAAGAGCATCGCTGATGCCGTCGCTGACGCGAACGCGAATCTGGCGAGCGTCTACGCCGTGTGTATGGCGCAGCCCCCGGACCCGAACACGGGCGAGCCGCCGCCGTGCGGCCGATTGAAGCTGAAGCATGTTGGAGGACACCCCCATGAAGTCCTGGTCCCTGGTCCACGGTAGGCCCGTGCGCGTCGTCCTGTCGCTCGCCGCGGTGTGCGGACTGAATGTGCTGGTCAGTGGCGCCCCGCTCGCGGTTCCCGCAACGGTGCGCGACGCGCGCGAGACCGCACGACGCCTGATTGTCGGCGCCTATCCCGAACTGCGTGGGCTCAATGCCGAACTCCGGTTTCCCACCGTCTGGCGCCTCGACACTCCGGTGCACAACGACGTCACCACCTGGCTCGCGGGCGAAGTCTGGCCTTCGCCGCCGGGGTCGGCCCGGGGGCCGGCCGTCAGGCCGGCGTGGTGGCCGCAGGACGCGCTGCAGCTCCTGTCGGTCGTCGTCGTTTTTGTGGACAACGAACACTGGCCGATGGCGAACGTGCCCAAGCTCAGCGTCAGCTTTCGTGGTCGGCTCGTTGACGAGTTGTCGGAGAAGGCGGCGGCGATCAGGTGGGATGACCCACGCGGCCAAGATCGACGTGCAGCCATGGCGGCGGCCCTGACGCAAGCAGGCGCGAAGTACGGCCCCGACGCCAAGGCGGCATTCCGGAGTGCGGTGCAGCCCAGATTAGATGGTCTGGCCGAGGTTCTTGGGCCTCTGGACGTCAACTGGGTGACGTTCGACGACAACCAAGCGACGTGGGAGGTCGACTTCCAGACGCGCTCGGAACCGATCACGCGGCACTGGATGGACTGCGAGCCGTTCGAAGGGCGCCCGCTCTTCATCGGCGAGAGGCGGAAGCGCTGAGCGAAGGGTCAATCGCGGCCGCGCGGGAGGCCGATGCGTGGAGTTGCCACGTGCTGCTGCCGCCGGGGCGCACCGCGGTCGTCGTCCACGCGCTCGACGTCGCCGGTGGCCAGGCGTCGGTCGGCGTGATGGTCACGCGCACCGGGACGCCGACGACGTTGCGCATCACGCCCGATCAGCGCACGCTGCTGGTGGGGCAGGTGTCGGGGCTGCAGGCGACGAACGAGTTCACGACGGAGGCCGCGGAGGACGTGACGTGGACGAGCAGCGACACGGAGGTCGTCACGATCGACGCCGAGGCCGGCACGCTCACCGCCGTCGGCGCGGGCACGGCGACGGTGTCTGCCGCCAGCGGGACGCGGTCCGCGGAGGCGACCGTGACGGTCGTCGCCGCGACGGACCTCGCGATGGGCACGACGTTGTGGCAGCTCGACGCGCCGAGTGGGGGCACCGTGTCGGACTGGCTCCCGTTGCAGCGCGTCGCCCCCGAGGTGCCGGATCTCGTCGTGCAGACCGACGATGGGAGCGGG
>JAEUQQ010000505.1 GCA_016789685.1 Acidobacteriota bacterium
CCGAGACTGGTCGCCGATCCCCAGCGCATACCGCTGCCCGAGCGGCGTCCCGGCCACCATGCGGGCCCCGCGCCCATTGACCGACGACGGCACGCCGGGCCAGGCCTGCCAGGTGCGCCCGCGATCATCCGAGAACAGCTGCGCGCCCCATGACCAGACACGCCCGGGCGCGGCAGGATCGAAGAATGACGGCAGCGGCATCGGCGGGTCGATGTACGACCCCGTGCTGATGCCCGTTGTCATCAGTGACCACGTCGTCCCTGCGTCGGTGCTGCGCATGAGCCCCCACGGCTGGTACGACTGCCCCGTCACCCACAGTTCGTGTGGCGCCGCGGGATTCACCGTCACCTGGCCGAAGTAGTACCAGTCGGACGGCGTGATGCCCTGCCAATGCCGCCCTGCGTCGGTCGTCTTCCTGACACCGGCCGTCGTGGTCGCATACGCCACGCGGTCATCCGTGGGATCCATGGTCAGGGCCGTCATGCGCCCATCGCCGAGGCCCCCGGTGCTGCGGAACCACGAGCGTCCGCCGTCGTCGCTGCGGAACAGCGGCGGCGCGAACGCCGGGATTGGCGCCTGCCCGAGCGCCGTTGAGGACGCCGACACGACCACCCGCGCATCGGCAAGGAGTTGCACGTCGATGTTCGCACCGCTGCGCCATCGCCCGAGACAACGCACCCACTCGAGCGTACTGGCGCCGACCGACGCCTTCGCGACGAAGACCCCCTGGTCGCTGCCACGCAGCTCGGCGTCGCCGGTGTTGCAGTCGAACTCCCGCGTCAACTCCGCGTGCGCCAGGACGCCAGCCAGATACAGATCGCCTGGTCCGACGCGTGCGGCATCGCGAACCCAGAGTCCGGGGCCAGCACCGAGGGCGACGTGCGCCACCGCGGTCAGGTCATCACTGCGCCAGACGTGCACTGTGGGTCCGACGCCACTGTCGAACGTCGACGACACCACCTCGGGCCGCCCGTCATCGCGGCCAAGGCGGCCACCCATCCCGTCAGCAGCCTGGACCATCTCGAGTGTCACGGGATCGCGGCGCACGAGCAGGCCTGATTCGAGGACGATCAGGTGTCCGGAGCCATCGACGCCGATCATCGCTGACGTGTACCAGGGCAGCGAGGCCGATGTGACCGTCGAGACGATGCCGCCATCGGCCGACAACACGAGGAGCGCCTGCCGAGTGGCAGGGAGGATGTCGACGGCGGTCAGCGGCGGCAGCGGGAATCGTGCCGAGAGCGTCGATGCCAGGACGTAGATCCGTCCAGCCGGCCCTCTGAGCAACGCAAAGACGTACGAGTCGGCCAGCGGCACGACCCACTCGGCCACCGCATCGTCGGTGCTGTACTTCGCGACGTAGGCATCGAGTTCGGTGCGTCCGGGCAGGTAGCCAACGGGCAGGCGCATGCCGCCGCTCGAGGCCGGATACAGCCCGTCCCTGGCCACGCCCGCCAGGACGTAGTCAGTGTCCGACACCTCGAGGTGCCGCATTTCGCTGTATGTCCGCGGGTCAGAGGGTTCCCGCGTCAGCACGTCGATGCAGGCGCCATTGGCAAGTTCAAATGGGCTGCAGGTGATGAGGGGTGTGGTCTGGGCGGCCAGCGGGCCGGGCACGACGCCCAGCACCACGACCAGGCCGACGATCCGGCCAATGACTGAAGGCGCGCATGCCATGACGCGGCCCTCCCTCGCGCTGAGACGTCGCCCGGAGACTTGCGCGCAAGGTCCCCGGAACAGCCCCTACATTCCCGCGCGCTGTCGCAGGGCCGCGAATCGCGGATGCGCGCGCAACGGATCGAGGAGCGGGTGTACATCGAAGAACACGATGTCGCCTTCGCGGCGCTCGAAGCCGTTCTCGAGTGCCGCCATCGCCGACTCGACATCGTTACGGCCGATCGCCACGAGCGCGCGGTCGACCGCGGGGATCGGTGCGTCGCCGAACGCTCGGCGCAGCGACTCGGCGTGCCGTTCAGCCTCGCGCCGCTCGCCCATCAGCCCATAAGCGTGCGCCAGTTTCGCGTGCACGGCCGTGAACGTGGTGTCGCCCTCGAGCGCCTGCTGGTACTCCGTGATGGCCTCGGAATGGCGGCCTGCCGCCACGAGGCACATGCCCGCGACCACATGCGCGACCGACATCGACGCGTTCATGGCATGCGCCTGGCGGGCCGCGTCGAGGGCGTCGCCGTAGCGCCTTGCGAAAAACAGCAACATGGCGGCGTCGGTCGTCCCGACGTAGGCCGCCGGGTTGAGTTCGGTGGCCCGGCGAGAGGCCTCGAGCGCCTCAGGGAACCTGCCGCGCGACGCCAGCGCAAAGGCGAACCACTGGTGCAGGCGCGCGTTGCTCGGCGCATCGCCGAGGGCGCGCCGGAACTCGGGTTCGGCGCGCGTCCAGTCGTGCCCGTAGGCGAGTTCGAGGCGGGCCAGGACACCGCGCGCCTCGGCCAGCGTCGGCCTCAGCGCCAGCGCGCGCTCGATGTCGCGGCGGGCCTGCCCGATGCCCTCGTCGGTCGCTGCCCCCTCGTGGAACAACAGGGTCGCACGCGCCTCGCCGAGCGCCGCCCACGCCGCGGCCGACGCGGGGTCGTGCGCCACGGCCCGCGAGTACGCCTCGACGGCGGCGCGGATGGACGGCAGCGTCATCTGGTTCCTCAGATACTGGCCTTCGAGGAAGTCGGCAAGCGCCTGCGGGTCGGTGCTGGCCGACTCCACCGGCCGCGAGGCAAGGCGCGCGTCGCGCGTCCCGAGCATGGCCACCGACGCGACGACCACGGCCCCGAGCATCACGGCCACGACGTACCAGACAGGTGACGACCGCCTCGCGGCCAGGCGTAGAGGCGGCACGGGCGTGTCAGTCACGCGCGTCCGGAAGACCGGCACGTAGCTGCCCTTGGGCAGGTCGATCACGACGCCGGCAGCCGCACTAGTGCTGTCGTAGTAGGCGTGCAGCTTCTGGCGAAGGCGGCCGGCTTCGACGCGGACGATCGCGTCGGTCGACGAGTCGTAGTCGGCCCCGCGGCCGAAAACGTCAGCAGCCAGGGCGTACTCCTTGATCGCGTCGGCCCGGCCGGCGAGCGATTCGTTCACGATGTACTCGAGGAAGCGCGACAGGCGCGGGGCGTGGGCGAAGAGCGGCGACCCGAGCACGGCCGCGAGGGCGGCCCGTATGGCCGTCTCGCTCGGCACGCGGTCGGCAGCGGCCGACCTGGCGAGGTCGTCAGAGCGCGTCGACATGGCGCTACGCCGCACTGCGGCACCCGCAGCGTAGCACATCCACCCGACACCGGCGGCGTCCCGTGACGAGTGGGCGGGATCGGCGTCGCGAACTGTCGTGGCGTCACCGGGCCGTAACGTTACGCCCCGTAACTTGCCCAGTCCTCGCGTCGGCTGTCATCGTCGCCGCCGTCGCGTGCCCGGCATCGTGCGCCGTGTCGTGCGACTCCCCGCACTCGGAAGGAGGCGTCATGCCGATGCGCCCCTCGCATCCAGGCTCCCTGACCATGGGCGTGCTCGTCGCGCTCACCCTGATTCCCCACTACGCGATCGCCCAGGGCTGGCAACGGCAGGCGGGTCCGACGCTGCCCGCCGGCAGCACCTTCAGCCTTGCCTCGGTCACCGCCCTCGACAGCAACAGGCTCTGGGCCAGCGGGATCGTGCGGCCGTCGTACGATTCGTTCGTCCTGCGCACGACCGACGGTGGCACGTGGACGCTGGTGCACCGGGCCGCCGGCGAGGGTTCGTTCGCCGACATCCGGATGCTGTCTGACACTGCGGGCTATGTATCGGGCAGCGGCGTGCGCCTCACGACCGATGGCGGTGCGACATGGGCGGTCGAGCAGAGCACCCTCGGCGATGCGCCCGGCTACCACCACGGCATCGGCCCCGAGGGCTGGGTCTACGGCATGACGGTCGTCGCCGACGGCAACATCTGGACGGCGGGCTACGACGGCGCCATCGCGGGCGTGATCTACCACCGCGTGCCCGGGCGCCCGAACCCCGGGTCGTCGAACCTCAATGCGCCGTGGTGGCTCGAGTGGGCCGCCAACTACCGCGGGATGTACGGCATCGCCGCCGTCAACGCCTCGGTCGCCTGGAGCGTCGGGTACGCCGGCTGGATCTGGAAGACGGTCGACGGCCAGGGCTGGGGCCAGCAGGCATCGCCGACAGGCGCCGCGTTGTACGACGTGATCGCCCTCGACGTGAACACGGCGTGGGCCGTCGGTGTGGGCGGCACCATCATCAAGACGACCGATGGCGGTACGACCTGGACGGCGCAGTCATCCGGCACCACCTGGGACCTGTGGCGCATCGCGGCCTTCGACACCCTGCAGGCGTGGGCGGTCGGATCCAACGGGACCATCCTGCACACCACCGACGGTGGCCAGACCTGGGCCCCGCAGTATTCAGGCACCCGCGAAACCCTCAATGGCGTCGTGGCCACGAGCGCCCAGCGGGCGTGGATCGTGGGCGACAACAACACCGTGTTGCACACCACCGACGGCGGCACGGGCAACTGGCCGGCCCCAACGATCGCCAGCATCTCGCGCACCGTCGCGGGCCGCTCGAGCTGGCCGTATCTCACCATGTCGATCGTCGGCACCGGCTTCCGCGGCGGCAACCTCGCGGTCGCGGTCGGCGGCATCGCCTGCGACGCGCGCTGGGTCGACGAGCAGACCATCGACGCGACGCTGCCGGCAGGCCTGCTGGGCACCTACGACGTCACGGTCACGAACGAGGACGGCCAGTCGGCCACCCTGCCACGGTCGGTCACATTCATCGCAGAACCGACGGTGCTGCACTACAGCCCGACACACGGCCCCGCGACGGGGGCCTTTTCAATCACGGTGGCTGGCCTGAACCTGCAGTCGATCACGTCCGCGGAGATCTACAACAGCGCCACCAGCGGCTACGAAGCGTTGCCGATCGCCGCGCTGAATTCGACGGAGCTGATCCTCAACGTTCCGGCGTCGGCCGGGCGAACGCCGGGCAGGGTCTACATCATCCTGCGGACAGGGGTGAACCAGTCGGTCATGCTGAGCGAGTTCGAACTCGACGCACCGGCCGGCGCCACGTTCGCTGTCAACGGCATCTCCCCGCGTTCGGGCCCCGCGGGCACGGCAGTCACCGTCACCGGTGTCGGGTTCGACTCGTCGATCACCATGGAACTGTGCGGGCGTGACGTCACCATCACCTCTCGCAGCGCCACGCAACTCACCGGAAACGTGGCGGGTTACCCGGGCGTCTGCCAGTTGCGGCTGACCGACGGCGTTGACCGGTGGCTCACCATCGAGCCCGCGTTCTTCCTCGTCGGCGCGCCGACACCGTCGATCACGGGCGTGACCCCATCGACCGGCTCCCCCGCCGGCGGAACGACCGTGACGATCACGGGCACGGGCTTCGACAATACCGAGCACACCGTGGTGACGTTCGACGGGTACCCAGCGCCAACAGTGTCGCGCACCGCTACCCAGGTCGTCGTCACCAGCCCACCCCATGCGCTCGGCCCGGTTGACGTGGTCGTCGTCCCGTCAGACGGTTCGGACGACGCGATCGCCCTCGCCGCGACGGTCGCGGCTGGCTTCACCTACGCCGACGTCCCGCCGAGCCCGCTGATCACCGACATCTCTCCAGCATCGGTAGGCACCTCGGGCGGCACGCGCATCACGATCACGGGCACGGGGTTCCCGGCGGTCATCGCACCGAATCTCCCTGGCATCCATGCCGAGGCCGCCACTGGCATGCCCACGATCACCGTGGGTGGCGTACCGGCCACCGGCGTGACCGTCGTCAACGCGACGACGATCACCTGTTTCACCCCGGTGCTGCAGGCCACCACGGGCGCCAACGTCGTGATCGCCTGGCCCGACGGGTCGTCGGCCACGTCGTCGGGGCCACTGGCGCTCGCCATCATGGATCCGGCGGCGCACGCCGGCCACGACGATGACGGAGACGGCATCCCCGACACCGTTGAACTCGCGTTCGGCCTCGACCCCGGCGACCCCGCCGACGCCACCGGAGATCCCGACGGCGACGGCGCGACCAATGCGCAAGAGGCCGCTGCGGGCACCCATCCGATGGGAACGGCCACCCGCTACCTCGCCGAGGGTGCAACCGGTAGCCTCTTCCAGACCCGGCTGGCCCTCGCGAATCCCTCGACCGCGCCAGCGCACGCGCTGCTCCGCTACGCCAAGGCCGATGGGTCGCTGGTCACGCAGACGGTGCTCGTTCCAGCGACGGGACGCGCGACCGTTGATGTCGAGACGGTGACTGGCATGGCGACCGCGGAGTTTGCCACGACCATCGAAGCCGACCGCGCGATCGTGGTCGACCGCACGCTGCGCTGGTCGACCACGGGGCACTACGGCAGCCATGCCGAACGCAGCGTGCCCGCGCCCGCCACGACGTGGTACCTCGCCGAAGGGGCGACGCACTCGGGCTTCGACCTCTTCTACCTGCTGCAGAACCCAAGCGCGACAACCGCCAACGTGACCGTGACCTACCTGCTGCCCGCCGGCGCGCCGCTCACGAAGCAGTACACCGTGGCCGGCAACACCCGCTTCAACATCTGGGTGAACGTCGAGCAGATCCCCGAAGGCTCCGGGGCGACGCCCCTCGCCTCGACCGACGTGTCGGCGATCGTGTCGGTGACCAACGGCGTACCGATCATCGTCGAGCGCGCGGTGTATCTGACGCGCGGCGGGCAGATGTTTGCGGCCGGTCACGAAAGCGCGGGCGTCACGAGCCCCGCGCTGTCATGGTTCCTCGCCGAGGGCAACACGGGGCCCTACTTCGACCTGTTCGTGCTGATTGCCAACCCCAACCCGCAGGCGGCCGAAATCACGGCCGACTACCTGCTGGTGGACGGCACCGTGATCACGCGCACCTACCGTGTGGAGCCGACGAGCCGCTTCAACATCTGGGTCGACCTCGAGGATCCGCGCCTGCTCGACGCGGCGGTCTCGACGACGGTGACCTCGACCAACGGCGTCGCGGTGATCGTCGAGCGGGCGATGTGGTGGCCCGGCGACTTTGGCTCCTGGATGGAGGCGCACAATTCTCCGGGGTCGACCGAGACCGCGACGCGCTGGGGGCTCGCCGAGGGCGAGGTCGGGGGCGACGACGCGGTCGAGACGTACATCCTGATCGCCAACACGTCGGCGTTTGCCGGACGGGCGACGGTCACGTTGCTCTTCGAGGACGGCACGACGGCCTCGCAGGCCGTCGATCTGCTGCCCAAGAGCCGCACGAACGTTCCGGTCAAGGACGCCTTCGGTGCTGCCGTGTCCGGACGGCGGTTCGGCGCGGTGGTCGCCACGGAAGCGGTCGGTGCGCATCCGGCCGCGCAGGTCGTCGTCGAACGCGCGATGTACAGCAGCGTGGGCGGCGTGTGGTGGTCGGCGGGGACGAATGCGTTGGCAACGAAGCTGCCCTGAGCGCGCGACGGCCGATATCGCGAAGACAGGGCACCGCGAGGTGGCCGGCCAGAGGGGGGCGGCCACCTCGCGTCATTGCATGGGGCGATGTGTTCTCGGGCAGCCTGTCGGCGCTGGCCGTCACGGGCATCAGGGTGCTGGGGCCATGACGCCGCCTGGCGGTGTGGCGTTCCTGGCCGGATGGGTGTGCCTGGGCCTTGCCGCCTAGCGCGGTCGCTGACGGCCCGCGCGCGCGGCCGAGCGGGCTTAACGACAAAAGGCCCCGCCGAGGCGGGGCCTTCTGCTCACGCACCCCGGAGGGCGCGTGACGAACTAGATCGCGCGGACGCGAACGGCCGCCGGGCCCTTCTGACCCTGCTCGACCTCGAACTCGACCTGCTGGCCTTCAGACAGCGACTTGAAGCCGCTGGCCTGAATCGCCGAATGGTGCACGAACAGATCCTTGCCGCCGTCCTGCGGGGTGATGAAACCGAAACCCTTGGCGTCGTTGAACCACTTCACTGTACCTGTTGCCACAGACCTTCTCCTTGAAGGGACTTGCTGTTTATCCGGTGCAGTCCATTCTCGAGAAAGCGTTGTGGGAGATACAACCAGACGCTGCTGGAGGACTTCCTAACCAACTACAAGGACTGTACTGCGCCGATGAGAGTATCCCACATCCGCACAAAAGACCAGCGCAAGTTCTGCAAGACTTTCTTTATTGCTGAGCTTGCGCCCGCCCAGCCGGCGCCGGAGTGGGTCGGCGGCGGCGTCAGGCAGCGCGGGCCGGGCGTGTGCCCGACCCGCACTGTGCGAGGGTGCGCGCCGCCGTGCCTACTGCAGGCGCGTGGCGAGCGCGTTCGTGCCGGCGGCCCAGATCACGCCGCCCGCGTTCGAGTACATCGCCCGCTCGACCACGATCTGGATCGGCGAGCCGCCGATGCTCTCGACGATCATGCCGAAGCGCTTCCCCGCCGTTGTCGGGAAGTCAGCGGCCGGCACGATGTTGAACCGGCTCTTGGCCGCTAGCGCCGGGAACGTCTTCTCGACCGCCGGCGACCCGTCTTCGAACAGCACCGTCGCCTTGACCTGGCCAGCAAACGCCGAGGTGTTCGCCACGAGCACATACGTCTCGGTCGACCTCGCCCCGCCCGTCTCACCCTCGGCCACGGCCCAGCGCGTGCCCGTCACGGTCGAACCCGGGCTGTTGTGTGCTTCCTTCCAGTCGGCGAAACTCGGCCCCGGCCAGTACATCGACCGCTCGACGATGATCGGGATCCCGTTGGTCGAGGTCACGGTCGCCGACACCGCGGTATCGGCGAGCGCCCGGTTGCCCGAGCCGTCGGGGAACTCCTCGAGATCGACCCAGATGTTGTAACGGCTGTTGGCGTCGACCGTGTACGACTTCGACAACTGTCCGCCAGGCAGCAGGTAGTCGACGGTCACCTGCGCGGCCGTGTTGTTGGGATTGGCCAGCAACACGAACATGTCCATGAACGACCCCGTCGCCCCTTCGGCCAGGAACCAGCTGGTCGATGGTGCCGTGACGCCGGCGCTCTCGTGGCCGATCCCGAACGTCTGCCCCGGCAGGTCCTTGTAGAGCGCACGTTCGGCGATGATCGGCACGGCGTTGGTCGAACGCATCACCACCGACACGTCAGTCGCCGCGAGCGACGCGAGGTTGGGATCGGTGACCGCTTCGTCGTTGACCCAGATGTTGAAGCGCGATTGCGCACGCACCGTGTACGTCTTCGTGAGCGCGGCGGCCGGCGGTGGGCGCAGGTACCGCACTTCGACGATCGCGTCGGTCGTGTTGGGGTTCTGAATCAGGTAGAACAGGGCAAACCCCGAGTGCGTGGCGCCCTCGGCGAAGTACCACTCGGTGGCCGTCCGTGTCAGGATGCCGCGTTCGGCGTGGCTGCCATAGCCCTGGTTGTTCCACGACAGCGTGCGGTCGACCACCACCTGCACGTCGGCCTCGACCAGCGTGGCGAACTCGGCGGCCTCGAGACCCGCCACCGTCTTTACATCGATGGTCGCACGACTCATCGCGGGAATCGTGCGGTAGTCGCGGATCGTGGTGCCGTCGGACTTCTGGAACCGCGTCAGGACGAGCGCCGGCAGCGCCGACGGGTTGGCGATCGCCAGCCGCGTGTCGAAAAACGCACCGGTGGCACCCTCGGCGAGATACGTGATCACGAAGCCACGCGGGTGCGTCCCCTCGTTGAACTCCTGCGCGTTGGTCTTGCCGTCGGCATCGGGGTCACCCGACGCCCCGTTGGCCGGCGAGTTGCTGAGCGGATTCAGGCCGTACTGCTGCTCCCAGCCGTTCGGCAGGCCGTCGGCATCGGCATCGCCCGACGGGTTCGTGATGACGGGCACACCGCCACCGCCGTTGCCGTTCGACCCGCCACCACCGCCGGTGTTGTTGCCGGCGTTCGGGTCGACCACACCGCCCGCGGTGTAGGAGGCGGTGTTCGTCCACACCACGCCCGGCCCCACGTTGTCGTTCACGCGCACCACCAGGGTGACGACGCCCGACTGCCCCGTCCCGATGCTCGGGAACGTGATCGTCCGGTTCGAGCCTGCGCCAGCGCACACACCACTCAGCGTGGCGGCGCACGACACGAACGAGACCTGGCTGGGCAGGTTGTCGGTCACGACGAGGTTCGAGACGGGATCCCCGGGGTTGTTGACCGTGATCGTGTAGGTCATGGTCTCGCCCGGCAACACCGTGACCGTCGGGTACGGCTTGTCGACCGTCTTGGTGATCGACAGGTCAGCCTGCTTGCCGATGCGCTGCAGCGTCACGTCGGTGTCGCCGCCGTTGTAGGTCATGTCGTAGGCCGCGACACGGCCGAGCGCGCTGTCGCCGCCGCCGCTGCTGCCGCCCACCCACACGTCGCCGGTGGTGTTGTTGATGGCCACCGCCACCTGGTTCGCCGTGCCGCTGTCGCCGCCGATGAGCGACGACATCACGAGGTCGTTGCCCGCCGCATTGACCTGCACGACGACCGCGTGCTGGTAGTTGCCCGACCGCGTGGTGCTGAGCGTGTTCTTGAGCGGGAAGTCCTGCGCCAGGTTGGGTGTCGGCGCCAGTGACCCGCTCGCGACCGTGAACCACGCCTGGTTGAGGCTGTCGACGGCGATGTCGTACGCATAGTCCGAGTAGAAGCCGTTGAGTCGCAGCCTGTAGACGAGACTCGCGGCACCAGACACGGACGTGTTGAACTTCGCGACGAACACGTCCCAGCCAGAAGGCGCCGGAGATCCCGGGGCACTCGGCAGCGACGCGAAGTTGTTCCCGAAGGTGTTCCCGACGATGTAGACGCCGTCGGTGCTGTCGAGGGCGATACCGTGGCCCTCGTCGCTGCTGCTGCCGCCGAAGAACGAGCCGTACGTCATCTGCGCCGTGCCGGAGAGGGCCAGGTTGAGGCGGATCACGGCCGCATCGTAGCCTCCGCCGAAGGCCAGCGCCGTCCCCTGGGTCGGGAACGACGAGTTGCCGGCATCCATCACCATGTAGACAACGTTGGCCGTCGTGCGCGACGCCTTGACGTCGGCGCCGTAGTAGGCGTCGGCGCCACTGCCACCGATGTAGGTGGCATAGTCGACGACGCCCGCGCTGGTGAAGCGCATCAGGAAGGCGTCGTTCGTCCCGTTGAAGGTGCTGTCGTAGGCGTTGCCGGTGATGGTGAAGCCTCCGTAGTCGGGATCGTTGCCCACCAGCGAACCGGTCTTGCCCACGATGTAGACGTTCCCGGCGCCATCGATGTCGAGTCCCCACGGGACGTCGATGCCACGCCCGCCCAGGTACGTGCCATACAGCAGCCCGCCCGTCGGCGACAGCTTGGCGTAGAACCCGTCGTCTCTGCCCGCGATCACGTCGTTCCGGGTGGTGTCGAACGCACCCGGTGTCGTCGGGAAGTCGTTCGACTGCGTCGTGCCGGTCACGTAGACATTGGACGATGCATCGAGCGCCAGGCCGCCAATGTAGGAACGCGAGAAGTTGTCGTAGTCGCTGCCGCCAATCAGCGTCGAAAACACGATCGCGCTGCCAGCCGCGTTGAACTTCGTCACGAAGCCATCGGTGTCGCTGCCACGCGACGTCTTCACGGCGCCGGCCGTGACCGGAAACTTCAACGTGCCCTCGAGATCGTGCGAGTAGCCGTAGATCACGATGCCGCCATCCGTGTCGACCGCAAGATCGAGCACACCTTCCTCGCCCGACGCGCCGAACCACGACGAATAGGCGATCACCGGGTCGATGACGAGTTCGCGCGTCGCGTCGTAATCGCCGACGTCGAACCGCACGGTCTCG
>JAEUQQ010000537.1 GCA_016789685.1 Acidobacteriota bacterium
ATGGCGTCGAGGCCGCGATCGAGTTCGTCGACGGCGCCCTTGACCGAGACGAGGCGCTGTTCGTGCGCGTCGAAGTCGCGGCGCTGCAGCATGAGCTGCTCGGTGTAGCGCGTGATGAACTCCGTCAGTGACCCGCGATCGCGGTCGAGCCGCGCGATGTCCTGGGCAAACGCGTCCTTGGCGCGCGTCGCCCCCTCGAGTGAGCCGTGCACGTCGCGCGAGAGCTTCTCGATGCGGTCGATCATCTCCTGCGTGCGCTGCATCTGCTTGTTGCCGTCGTTCAGGCGGTTGATCTGGGCGTCCATGGCCCAGACCATCTCGTTGAGGCGATTGGCCTCGACGACGGCGTGCTCGACGGTGTGCTTCTGCGCCTCGAGCAGCTTCACCTTCTGGCCGACGTGCTCGGCGAGGGTGTTGAGCGCCGTGAGACGCTCCTCGGTGTTCTTGCTCAGTTCCTGCAGGTGGGCGAGCGGTCCGAGCTTCTTCTCGACGTCCTTGACGGCGTCGACGGCGACCGTGACCTCGTCCTTGGCTTCGCGCGAGAGCTCGCGAATGCGCGTCGCGTCCTGGGCGAGCGTCGTCGTCGTGATGCGGAGGGCCTCGACGTCGGTGCGGAGGGTATCGGCGCGTTCGGCGGCGCCCTTGAGTTCGCCCGCGGCCGAGCGCAACTGCTCGCGCGCCTCCTCGACCTGCGACTGCTCGCTCTTCATCGCGTCGAGACTGGCGCGGGCCTGCAGGGCCTGCTGCGACAACTGCGCGATGAGCGCCTTGTGCTGGGTCAGGTCGCCGTCGGGGCCCGAGACGCGCTCCATCTGCTGCTCGGCGGCCTTCAGGCCGTCCTTGAGCGACTTGAGGCGCTGTTCGGCGTCACCGAGCACCGCCAGGCGCGTCTCGACCTGGCCGAGCCGCTCGGTCACTTTCTCGATTTGCGCCACGGCGGCGGCGGCCTGCCCGGTCGCGCTGCCCAGCCGCTGCTCGAGATCCGAGAGGCGCGAGGCCTGCATCTCGACCTGCGACAGCGTATTGGTGAGGGCCGCGCGTTCGACGCGCGCCTTCAACAGCATCTCTTCGAGTTCGTCCGCCGCCTTGCGAGACGGACCCTGCCCACTGATGGTCTTCTTGAATGCGTCGAGCATTGATCGGCTCCTGCTGCCCCAGGGCCAACCGGGTGGGGATGACGGACGGGTTCCGTCCCCGGCTGCGTCTCGTCTATCGGACGTTCACCGGGGTTCCCGTAGGGGTGCCGACCGGCAGGGGCCCCGCCGGCGGCGTGACCTCACTTGATCGTGAGCACCTCGACCAGGCGGTAGCTGCCGGCCTCCTCCAGGGGCTCCAGCACCCAGAACGCCGCAGGCGCCCCCAGCGCGATGGGCGTTCGCGTCGGGCGGCCGCGCGCGACGACCACCCGGGCCCCGGGCACGGCCGCCGGATCGAAAACCGGCGTCACCGTGCGCCCGCGCGCATCGACCTCCACGAGCGCCCCGTAGACGCTCAGGTCGCCCAGGTCCTCGACGCGCCCCTGGGTGACCAACGTCCGCGTGCCGCCCTGGTCGACCACGCGACGCGAGGTGACGACGCCGATGTCGCCAACGAAGGGCGCCACGCCGGCATCGACGACGACGCGGGCGTTGCGGATGATCGTGTGCATCAGCCGCTGCTCGTTCTCGGGCAGGCGCTCGTACCGCGTGGGATCGGCCTGGGCCACGGTGCCACTGGCCAGCGCCTCGAGGGCCGCCGCCAGCGCGACGAAATTGAGGCGGACGAGGTCGCGGTCGGCCTGCTCGTCCGGACCCGGCCAGGGCCCCGTCTCGATGAGCAGCACCGGCGTGCCCGCCCGGGTGACGAGGTCGCCGAACGCCCGCGGCTCGAACTCGTCGTCATAGCGTCCGATGCGTCCCGCGGCAAACGGCTCGAGGGCATCACGCACGACGGCACCGAGACGCTTCGTGAGCCGACGTCCGTCGTTCTCGGTCCGCGCCTCGTCGTACGCCACCGACAACAGCGAGATCGCGGCGGGCTGCGGCGGACGACCGACCGACGTCCGCCAGTTCTGGTTGTGCAGGTTGAAGCCGACCACCGGCGACAGGCGGTCGCGCAGGGCCATCAGGGCCCGCCCTTCGGGGGTCTGCACGCGCGCCGCATCGCGATTGATGTCGATGCCCTGGGCATTCCGGCGCTGGAAGCGTTCGGCGCCGTCGGGGTTGAGCATCGGCACGATGTGCAGCGTCAGCCGGTCGAGCCACCGATGGTCGCCGCCGGGATCCGTCCGGTCGATGTAGGCCATCAGATCGAGAAGCGCCGACGTGGCCGTGGCTTCGTCCCCATGCATCTGCGACCACAGGAGGACGGGCATCGGCCCGCTGCCGATGGTGACGTGCCAGATGGGGCGCCCCTCGACCGACTGCCCGATCACCTCACGGCGGAAGACACCGGCTGGTCGCCCGGCAAAACCGTTGCGAGCACGCGCATCGAGGCGATCGAGCTCCCTGGCCACCACCTCGTGGGTGACGAGGGGCGACATCGGCAACGCGAGACGATGCCGCTGCCACTCGCCAGACAGTTCTGCCGGAGTCGGTGTTGCGCCGGGGGGCCGCCCCTGCGCGCTGATGGAAGACGCCATACACACCACCAGTCCCAGGCTCACGCTCACGTTCGTCAACATCGCCATGGCCCGGCGATAGTAATGGAACGCCGCCGTGGCAACCAGTCCGGGGCACATCGACGTCCATGACGCGGTCGTCGTCACACGATCGTCACACTGTCGTTACAATGCGCCGCACATGCGGCACCTGGGGTCTCGACGTCTGGCCGCGCTGGCCGTTGCGTGCCTGGCCGCCTGGGCGGGATGCGCCTCGGCCGAGACCGGGCCGCGCCAGGTGTGGACTCAGCTGACGCTGCAGGCACGCCCGTCCCCGCGCACCACGGCGTCACTCGAGCTCCAGAAGCGCTGGGAGGCGAGCTTCGACACGAATCGCCTGATTTTCCGGCCCATCGTCCTCGTGAGTCCACGGCCCTGGGTCAACCTCGGTGGCGGCTACAACTACCAGACCGGCAGCCTCGACAGCCATCCGCGCGAGCACCGGGTGTTCCAGCACCTCCAGTTCACGATCCAGGCCGGCCGATGGTCGGTGCAACCGCGCCTTCGGGTCGAGGAGCGCATCATCGAGGATGTGGAGGGCATCAGCGTGCGGATGCGCCTGCTTGCTCGCGCGACCCGCCCGATCGGCCAGACGCCGTGGGCGGCCGTCTTGTCGCACGAGGTCCAGGTTACGGCGAACGAGACCGGAGGCGGCCCGAGGAAGGGCCTCGATCGGCACCGGGGCACGGTGGGGCTGCAACGCCGGCTGCCCGGCGGCCTGACGCTCGAAACCAGCTACATGCTGCAGAGCGTGGCACGCACTGACCGCGACTACCGCTTCGACTCGAACCTGTTCGTCAACGCGACGAAACGGTTCTGACCCCGCAGGAGTGCGATGTCGAGCGTGCGCCCGACGGTGCGCAGAGCTCGAGTCGGCAGCGCGCCGCGCGAGGTGCGGTGGAACTGGGGGCGACCGCAACGCACCCGGTGTCGCGCCGCCCCTGGTGCGGGACTCAGCGAAGCTTGACGCCGGTCGCGTTGGTGCCGCCCGACCACAGCAGCCCGGCGCTGTTCCAGTACATCGCGCGCTCGATGACGATGGGCACATCGTCGACCGAGTTCACGATCACGCCGTATCGTTCGCCATTGAGTTCT
>JAEUQQ010000604.1 GCA_016789685.1 Acidobacteriota bacterium
TCGCGCGAGTCGTCGGTCGAGCCGTTGTCGACGCAGATCAGCTCGAGCCGGTCGGTGGGGTAGTCGCTCGCGCCAAGCGACGTGAACAGCGGGCCGAGGTGCTCGCGGCCGTTCCAGTTGACGACGATGACCGACGCCGACGGCAACGGCAACGGCGTCGTCGCGCTGGCGGGCGTGAGGGCAGGCATCGACCGCTGTGCGTCCACCGCTTGCGCTGGCGCGGTCGTGTCGGCCGATGCGCGCGAAGGCGCAACCGGTCGCACGCGCTCGCCGGCGCGGGCGGCCAGGGTCGCCAGTGCGGCGTCGATGGCCAGCAGGGGGCGGATGGCCGAGTCGGGGTCCCGTGGCCACAGCGCGTCGCCCTCACGCAGGCCTGGCGTGGCGAGCCACCGGTCGAGCGCGCGCGGGCGCGCCCAGTTGCCACTGAATGTCAGGATGGCGGGGTCGACGCCACAACTGCGCCATGCTGCCGCGATCGCATGCGCGGCGACGATGGCGACGCGCCGGCCGCTGTCTTCCTCGGTGCCATGCAGGGCCGCGCTGACGAGTCCATTGCGGATGCCTTCGTACGTCGCCTGCGCGGGATCGCGGCGATGTGCCTCGACGATGGGGCCATCGAGATCGACGAACTCGACGGCGACGCCACGCGCGAGCGCGCGCCGGGCGAGGTCGTCGATGTCGCCAGGCCCTGCCAGGCGCGCGTCGAGGCCGCCGAGCCCGACGAAGGCGTCGCGGTCGATCCCCCACGCCTCGCAGGGGCGCGTCGGCCACGCGGGAGTCGTCGCGGCGTCCTCCCAGGCCCGTGCCAGCCGATCGAGGAAGTCATCGACGCCGACCGGCGCGCACCGCAAGGCCGCGTCGCCGGTGCGCTGCCCGACGACCAGGCCGCCGCGCGTGAGCAGCGCGCGCGCGAGGTCGCCCACGGCAGCGTGGCGGCCATCGGCATCGACCGTCACGACGAGGATCTGCGGCGAGGTCGCCGCGGTGATGGCCTCGTTGACCCTGGCGGGCACATCGGCGGCGACGTCGACCCAGCACTCGCGGGTGTCGAAGGCAACCGGGCACGCCGACGAGAGCGCGGCCGTGACGCCGGCCGCCGAGCGCCCGACGGCCGCTCGCTGGCCGACGATCACGAGAGTGAGAGTGCGTGCGCTCACGCGTGTGGCTCGTGGGGCGTCTGCTCGAGGGCCCAGGTGCCGTCGAGTGTCATGAGGCCGAAACGCTCCAGCGTGCCGCCCTCGACGATGGTGAAGGTCGTCACGCGTTCGCGGTGATCGTAGGCGTCGGCCAGCGCCTGGTCGTACACCGAGACCGAGACGACGTATCGCCCTGGCAGGAAGGGCAGGCGCGGAATGCGGAAGCGGACCACGCCGCGTCCCTCGACCGCCTCGACCGCCACACCGCTCATCCGCGTGTTTGGCCCGGTCAGGTGCGCCCCCGACTCGTGGTAGATCGCGAGGCCGAAGACCGGCTGCTCGACGCGTGACGCCGCCACGTAGTGCATCGAGATCGTAAGTGGTTCACCGGTGCGCCTGATGGCTGCGTCGGCACCGTCGTCGGCCTCGAGTGCCACGCGCTGGATGTCGACGACCCGCGAACCCCACCGGTGCTCGCCGGGCACGTAGCCATGCGACGACGCCAGCTGGTGGTACGAGGCCAGCACGTCGGTCGTCTGGCCGAGGGTCACGACGGTGCCGTGGTCGAGCAGGCAGGCGCGGGTGGCGACGCGCTCGACCAGCAGCGGATCGTGCGAGACGAGGATGATCGTGATGCCCTGCGCCTGGAACTCCTTGAGCCGGCGGAGGCACTTGCGCTGGAACGACTCGTCGCCCACGGCAAACGCCTCGTCGATGAGGATGATCTCGGGGTCGAGGTGCACGGCGACGGCGATGCCCAGGCGCATGTACATGCCCGACGAGTAGTTGCGCACGGGCATGTCGATGAAGCGCTCGAGTTCGGCGAACGCGATGATGGCGTCGAGGCGCGGCGCGATCTGGGCCCGCGTCAGGCCGTGCAGCGAGGCGTTGAGGAAGATGTTCTCGCGGCCCGTCAGTTCGGCGCTGAAGCCGGCGCCGAGTTCGAGCAGCGAGGTCACGCGGCCGTTGACGTTCGCACACCCCTCGTCGGGCACGAGAATGCCCGCAATGACCTGCAGCAGGGTGCTCTTGCCGCAGCCGTTGGGCCCGACGAGCGCAAAGGTCTCGCCACGGGGAATGTCGAACGACACGCCGCGCAGCGCCCAGAAGTCTTCGCGGGACGCCCGGCGCCCGAGCGCGATGTCGAGGATCCGATCCTTGAGGCCGGTGCCGCGGCGCGTGTCGAGCAGGAACTTCTTCGAGACGCCGTCGAGGCTGACGGCGAATGGGGCTGACACGGCCGGAGTGTAACATGGCGCGATGCACATCTTCGGCCGGCCATTCCACCCGAAGGCGTTCACCTCGCTGATCCGGATGGCGTGGCGCTCGCTGTGGGGGGATTTCAGCTCGGAGCGGCTGCAATTCACCTCGCTGTGCGCCAACCCGGAGTTCCTCGATCGCATGCGCACGTACCTGAGCGATGTGCCCCAGGCCTCGGTCGTCGACCACCGCGTCACCCTCGTGCCGTGGCGCGACGTGCGCGCCGAGTTCGCCAGCCGGCTGACGGGGCGTGGGCTCGAACTCGGGGCGCTGCACCTTCCGATGACGATGCCGCCGGGGGCTTCCGTCCGCTATGTCGACCGGATGTCGCGGGCTGACCTGCGGCGCGAGTATCCGAGCCTCAGGACGATCGACCTCGTCGAAACCGACATCATCGCCGACGCCGAGACACTCGCGACCCTTCCCGACGCGAGCGAGGACTTCATCATCGCGTCGCACCTGTTCGAGCACCTGCGGAACCCAATCGGATCGTTGTTGGCCTGGGCGCGCGTGCTGCGGCCCGGCGGACTGCTGTATCTCGTGCTGCCCGACAAGCGCGCCACGTTCGACGCGCACCGGGTGCGGACCACGCTCGAACACCTGATTCTCGACTTCGAGTCGCCATCGGCCGAGCGCGACTTCGAGCACTACGTCGACTACGCCCGCTTCGTCCACCACAAGCAGGGACGCGAGGCCCTCGACGAAGCGCGCAAGCTGCACGACGTGGGCTACAGCATCCACTACCACGTCTACATGCCCGAAGACATCTGTCACCTCGTCGAGTGGGTCTCGGCCAACGTGCTGCCGCTCGACCTGGTCGAGGGACCACTGATGGCCGAGGGCACGATGGAGTTCAACGTGCTCGTCAGGAAGCGGCCGTGACGACGCCGGCGAGACCGGCCCCGCGGTGGGCCTGGGCGGCCGTGGCCGGCGCGGCGTCGCTCCCGTTCCTGCCCGTTCTGTGGGCGTGGTTCGGCGCCGACGACTTCGCCTTCATCTACATCATCAGGCTCGTGCCGGAGTTCGGGGCGTTCCTGTGGCGCGACTTCGTCGAAAACTTCTCGAACACCGCGTTCTACCGGCCCCTCGGCATGCTCGGCCTCTACCTCGACCTGCGGCTGGGCGGTGGCGAGGCGTGGCTGCCTCACCTGTCGAACCTCATCGTCCACGTGGCGACGGCCGTTGGCGTGTTCAGGCTGGCGCTGCTGCTCGCGCCGCGTGGCTCGTCGTTCGTGCCGGCCCTGATCGGGGCGGCGGCCTTTGCCGCGTCGCCCCGCCGGGTCGAGGCCGTCGCGTGGGTGTCGTGCCGGCCTGACCTGCTGGCGACCTGCTTCACCGTGTGGGCCGCAAACTTCGCCGCGAGCGGTCGCGCACGCAGCAGTGTCGCCACGTGGGGCCTGGCGCTGTTGGGCAAGGAGTCGACCGCGGCGATGCCGCTCGCCCTGGCATCGTCATCGATGCGGCCAGACGCCGCGTGGCACGTGCCGACGCTCGTGCGACGCCTCGTGCCCTACGCGATGCTCGCCGTGGCGTACCTCGCCATCCGCCGTGTGCTGGTGGGCTCGTGGATCGGCGGGTACGGCACGGCCCAGCACACCCCGACGGTCGGCGACCTCGACAACGTCGCGAAGTACTTCGCCTACAGCCTGCTGCCGCCGCTCGAGTCGCTGTCGCACGCCATCCGCGAACCCCTGGTGCGTGGCGCCACCGGAGCGGCGGTGCTGGCCGGATGCGGTGTCGCGGCCCTGTTCGCCTTCCGCGCCCGGCACGCGCCGGCGGTGCGCGTCGGCGCCATCTGGTTCGCCTGCGCGGTGCTTCCCGTGCTGTCGCTGGCCGTTTCACTCACGAGCCCGCTCAACGACCGGCTCCTCTACCTGCCGTCGGTCGGCGTCGCACTCGTGGTGTCGGGATTCGCGTGGCTCGCGCGGCCCGCCGTGGCGGCGCTGGCCGCCGTGCTCATCGCGGCCGGCGGAATCGTGACGGCCGAGATGTCGAACCGGTGGCGCGAGGCTGGCCCCGTCACCGAGCGCTGGCTGCGCGGTGTCGCCGAGATCAGCCGTCCACTGCCCGCCTCGTGCGCGGTCTGGATCACGGCCGCGCCCGACAGTCTCGGCGGGGCGTACGTCTTGCGCAGCGGATGGCGATTCGCCCTCCACATGCTCGACTCGTCACGCGAGCCGGCAGACATCCGCCAGGTGACGCTCTACCTGCAGCAGGACCCTGACGTCGTCCCCGTGGTCGTCAGGATGACCGGGCCGGGCGAGGTCGAGGTGGCCAGTGCGGGGCCGACGCCCGAGGTGATCCACGGGTGGACGGCCGGGACACCGGGACTCGAGATGCTCGAGACGACCACCGTCGGCGACCGCTTTGGCCGGACGCCGTTTGCCCGCCTGAGGCTGACCGAACCGGGGGTGATCGTCGGGCCGTCGCCGACAGGCCCGGTGGTGCTGGGCCAGGTGGGTGAGGCGTGCCGCCCGGGAGCGGCCGCGAAATGAGCCGCGGGCGACGGCGCGCTCACGGCTCGGCGAGATCACGATCGGCCCGGCGCCAGAACGCGGTGGCGAACGGTGTCGACGCGAATGCGCCGAGGCGGGCGTCGAGGGGCTGCGCTGGGAGCGGTCGCCCGATATCCCGGTTACTTGACGCCCCAGCCGACCACCCAGGCGTCGTCGACGATGTCGATGCGGCGGGTGGTGAAGCCGGCGCGATCGAAGTACGCCTCGAACTCTTGCGGGGTCGATGTCTGGCCGACCATCGGCGGACGGCTCTGCGGCGGGATCGCACGGGCCGATTCGAAGAACTGCCAGCCTGTCTCGGTGGTCAGCGACATGTTGTCGACGTAGACCTGTCCGCCGGGCTTCAGGACGCGACGCGCTTCGACGATGTAGTTGTAGCGATCCCACTCCGACAGGTGCATGAACACGACGGTGCAGTAGACGACGTCGAGTGAGTTGTCGGGAATCGGCGACAGGTCGTAGCCCGACAGTTCGACGAAGCGTACGTTCTGGAACTGCGCCAGCCGCCGCTGCGCATGCTTGAGCATGTTGGGCGAGACGTCGCAGCCCGTCCACGTCCGGCAGCACGGCGCGAACACCTTGCCGAGCCGGCCGACGCCGCACCCGATTTCGAGCACGTCGCTGTCGGCGTCGAACGTCAGGTGTCGTTTGAATCGCTCGAGGTCAGAGGCGGCCGTACGGTCGAGCGTCTCGTCGTCGGTCGTGCCTTGCACCCAGCGCTTGGCCTCACGTTCCTTGCGGGCCAGTGACGTCCAGACACGCTTGTATTCGCTCCGGCCCGGCCGCGGCGGTTCGTGCCCCGTAATGAAGGTGTAGATGCGTTCGAGGCGTGCGCGCACAGGGTCTCCGGACGTGTGTCGGTGATGCGACCGCGGAGTGTAGCACGCGCCCTTGCCGTATCATGCCGCCGATGCCGCGTCGCAGGTGGGTGAGCTGGGGACTCGTCGTGTGTGGCGCCCTCGCCCTGCAGGCGTGGGCCCTCTGGGGCGAGCGCTGGGGCGTGGCCGCCAACCCGCCATCCGGCCCCAACTGGCCCGTCGGCGAGATCGCCGAGGGCATCACCGCCGAGCAGACGTTCGTCATGAGCGTGCCGGGCCTGCGCTCGTTCACCTTCACGCCGCGCCCCGTCGGGCCAACGGTCGTCGGCGACGTGATCTTCGACGTCCTCGACGTCACGCCCGAGGGCGACCGGCCACTGTTTCGAATCATCAAGAAAGCCACGTCGGTCGTGAAGGACGGGCGGCCGTACACGCTCGAGTTCTCGCCAATCGACCTGCCGGTGCCGCGCACGTTCAAGGTGCGCATCGCGCTGCCCGAGGCGACCTTCGGCGAGGGCTTCTTCATCGACGGCGTCGAGCACGACCGCTACGCGGCGGGCATCCTCGTCGTCAACGCGCAGCAGGTCTGGGGCGACCTGGTGTTCCAGACCGACGCCCCGACGGCGTACCTGGCAGGGCGCATCGACGCGATCTCTGGCACGTACCGTGCCCTGCTTCCCGCGGCCCCGTTCGTGGTCGTGTTCGTGGTGGCGCTGAACGCGGTGCTGCTGTGGGTGGCATGGGTGGCGGTGGCCGAACTCCGCGGGCGCGCGGACACGGCCGCTCCGGCGACGACCGGCGCGTTGCTCCGAACGGCCGCAGCGGTGCGCGGGTGGGTCGGCGCCAATCGGGCGGTGGTGGGCGCGCTCGTCGTCCTCGTCGTCGTGGTGAGCGTCGGCCTGGCGCGGCAGCGCGATGTGATGCTGGTCGACCTCGCCGCGCGCTTCCCGCAGGCCGAGAAACGCACGTCGATGGGATCGCTGCACGAGGGCTTCGCGCTGTTCGACTTCCCGACCGTCGGCGTGGTCGAGCCCTGCATCCTGGCGCTGCCGTCGTCGCGAATCACCTGGCCGGTCGAGATCGGGCCGACCGGGGCGATGCTGAGCGTGCGTGTGGGCCTGCGCCGCGACGTGTGGACGCTCGACGGCGACGGGGTGGTATTCCGGGTGGGGGTGGCGACGGCGCGCGGTTACGAGGAACTGCGACGCGAGTCGCTCGACCCCGCGCACGACGAACGCGACCGGCGCTACGCGCTGTGGCGGTTCGACCTGACGAGGTTCGCCGGCGAGCGGCTCAACGTGGTGTTCAACACCGAGCCCGGGCTGTCGGCCAACGCCGTGAACGACGCGGCGCTGTGGTGCGCGCCGCGCCTGCTGGCGCGCTGACTTTGACAGTACAAAAAGATTAGAGCCTGACCCCAATTCGGGGCGAATCGAATAATCAGGCCTGATTCCGCGAATCTGGTCGAATTGGGGTCTGACCCCAATTCAGCGTCAGACGCGCTCGGCGAAGCGTTTCTCGGCGTGCGCGAAGACGAGCATCCCGGCACTCGCGCTGACGGCCGACAGCACCACGAGCAGCGCCATCAGCACGGCAGGTGGCCATTGGCCGTTGACCACGGCGGCGTGGTACGCCTCGACGAACGCCGCCATCGGGTTCGCATACACCAGCGGCCGGAACCGCTCGGGAATCAGCTCGACCGTATACACGATCGGCGTCACCCAGAACCACACCTGCAGCGCCACGTCGAGCAGGTGCTTCGTGTCGCGGAAGTGCACGTGCAGCGTCGCCAGCACGAGCCCCAGCCCCGCCGTGAACGCCAACTGCAACGCCGCCACCACCGGCACCGACAGCAGCGCCGGCGCCAGCCCCGGCCCGACGACGATGGCGGCCGCCAGCAGCGCGGCATACATGAACGCAAACTGCGTGAAATGCGAGCCGATGGCCCCCAGCGGCAGCACCATCCGCGGGAACGCCACCTTCCGCACCAGCCCCACGTTGTCGACGATCGACCCGGTCGACTGTCCGAGCGACGCCGTGAACGCCGTCCACGGCAGCATCCCGCTCAACAGGTACAGCGCGAAGTTGTCGATGGGCACCCGCAGGATGAACTTGAACGCCAGGGTGTAGACGGCGGCGACGACCAGGGGATGCGCCAGCGACCAGCCGATGCCCAGCACCGACCCCTTGTACTTGACGCGCAGGTCGCGCTGCACGAGGCCGCGGAGCAGGTCGCGATAGCGCCACAGCACACGGAGATTGGCGATCACGGCGCCGCGAGTGTAGCATTTCAGGTCGACCATGAAGCGCAGCCAATACCTCGCCCTCCTCGCCATCCTCACGCTCGTCGCCGGCGCCATCTTCTTCGTCAGGTCGAACCGGTCGCCCGTCGCCATCGACCTGCTCGCCAAGGTCGCCACCGCAAAGAAGCAGTCGCCCGTCACCGCGCCCGACCAATGGCAGATCCTCGACGAGACGATGGGCGGCGAGACGAAGAAGGCGGTCTATGTCACGCCGCCGGTCCGCCTCACGTTCGAGAAGGTGCTGATTCCCGACGACGGATGGCTCCGCCTGTCGTTCGGCATCCGCGAGGGCGCGTGGGAACAGTGCACTGACGGCGTGCTGTTCAACGTGATCGTCTCGGATGGCCGCAAGGCCGACGTGCTCGTCGAGCAGTTGCTCGATCCGCTGCACAACCCCAACGACCGTCGCTGGATCCCGATCAACCTCGACCTGTCGCCCTACGCGGGCCAGGAGGTCGACATCATCTTCAACACGCGCGCCGGCGCGGGGAAGAGTGTCGACACGCGGTATGACTGGGCCCTGCTCGGCCAGCCCGAGATCTACCTGGCGCGGTAGATCGATCCGACGCGCCGCGACGCGGGCCGCCCACGACGGGTGACCGCGCGCGCGCCGCCTTTCGCGCCGTTCGTCATCGGATGTGTTCCCATGCGTGTGCCGCTGCTCGACCTCACCGCCCAGTTCCGCCCCATCCGCGACGAGGTGCTCGCGGTCATCACGCGCGTCTGTGACGCGCAGCAGTTCATCCTGGGCGCCGAGGTCGACGCGTTCGAGAAGGAGATGGCCGCGCTGCTCGGCGTCAGGCACGCGGTCGGGGTCTCGTCGGGCACCGACGCGCTGCTCGCCGCGATGATGGCGCTCGGCATCGGCCCGGGCGACGAGGTCGTCACCACCACCTACTCGTTCTTCGCCACGGCCGGCTGCGTGTCGCGCCTCGGGGCCCGGCCGGTGTTCGTCGACATCGACCCGGTCACGTTCAACCTCGATCCGCAGCGCACGATCGACGCGATCACGCCGCGCACCAAGGCGATCATCCCGGTGCACCTCTATGGGCAGAGCGCGGAGCTCGACCCGATCCTCGCCGCGGCCGCCGCGCGCGGGATCCACGTGATCGAAGACGCGGCGCAGGCCATCGGGACGACGTACCGCGACCGCCTGGTCGGCGGCTTCGGGGCGTTCGGCTGCTTCTCGTTCTTCCCCAGCAAGAACCTGGGCGCCTTCGGCGACGCGGGGCTCGTGACGTCGAACGACGACGCGCTGGCCGAACGGGTGCGGCTGATGCGCGGCCACGGGATGCAGCCGAAGTACTACCACCGCATGATCGGCGGGAACTTCAGGATCGACGCCCTGCAGGCGGCGGTGCTGCGCGTCAAGGCACCGTACCTCGCCGGGTGGACGGCCGCTCGCCGCCGCAACGCGGCGCGCTACCGCGCCCTCTTCGCCGAAGCGGGCCTGACCGAGGTCGGCCTCCCGGTCGAGCACGATCACGGCTATCACATCTACAACCAGTTCGTGATCCGCGTGCCCGAGCGCGACGCGCTGCGCGCGCACCTCACCGCGCAGGGCGTGGGCACCGAGGTGTATTATCCGGTGCCGTTCCACGAGCAGGAGTGCTTCCGCGATCTCGGCTACGCCCCCGGCGCGTTTCCCCACGCCGAGGCGGCGGCCCGCGAGACGCTCGCCCTCCCGATCTACGGGGAACTCACCGATGCGCACCTGCGCATCGTCGTCGACGCAATCGCAGCTTTCTACGCGCGCTGACCGCAGCGCGCGCGAGACGCCCGGATGAAGCCTTCGACCGACGCCGTCGTTCCTGCTCCCGCTCCGTCACGCTGGCCGTCGCTGACGACGCAGATCTTCATCGGCCTGCTGATCGGCATCGCCGTCGGGCACTTCTTCCCGGCGTTCGGCGCGGGGATCAAGCCCCTGGCCGACGCCTTCCTCAAGATGATCAAGATGATCATCGCGCCCCTGCTGTTCTCGACGCTGGTGGTGGGGATCGCCGGCACGGGCGACCTCAAGTCGATGGGACGCATCGGGGGCAAGGCCATCCTGTGGTTCGAGCTGGCGACGACCGTGGCGCTGGTCATCGGGCTCGTGATGGTCAACTTCTTCAAGCCCGGCGCGGGCCTGGCGGTGCCCATCGGCACCAACACCGCGGAGCTCGCGAAGCTCGCGACCAACCAGCAGTCGGCGTGGGACATCTTCCTGCACCTGTTCCCGACGTCGGTGTTCGACGCGATGGCCAAGGGCGACATCCTGCAGATGGTCGTGTTCTCGACCTTCTTCGGCATCGGCCTGGCGGCGGTGGGCGAGAAGGGCAAGCCGGTGCTCGACTTCTTCGACAGCGTCGCGCAGGTGATGTTCAAGTTCACCGGCTACGTGATGGTGTTCGCGCCCGTGGGCGTGTTCGCGGCCATTGCGGCGACCGTGGGCAGCAAGGGGCTCGGCATCCTGTGGACGCTCGGCAAGCTGGTCGTGGTGATGTACGCCGGGCTGGCGATCTTCGTGCTCGTCGTGATCGTGGGCGCGGCGCTGCTGATCAAGGTGCCGGTGCTGGGCTTCATGCGCGCCATCCGTGAGCCGTTCCTCATCGCGTTCACGACGGCGAGCAGCGAGGCGGCCCTGCCGAAGTCGCTCGACATCATGGAGCGCTTCGGCGTCCCCAAGAACATCGTCGGCTTCGTGCTGCCGACCGGCTACAGCTTCAACCTCGACGGGACGACGCTGTATCTCTCGCTGGCGAGTATCTTCGTCGCGCAGTTGGCCGGCATCGAGCTGACGATCGGCCAGCAGGTCGTGATGATGCTGACGCTGATGCTGACGTCGAAGGGCGTGGCCGGCGTGCCGCGCGCGGCGCTCGTGGTGCTCACGGCGACGCTGACCTCGTTCGGGCTCCCGCTCGAAGGCGCGGCGATCCTGCTGGGGATCGACCAGATCCTCGACATGGGCCGCACGGCGGTGAACGTGATGGGCAACTGCATCGCCACGGCGGTCGTCGCGCGCTGGGAAGGCGTGTTCGACGACGAGCAGATGAAGCGCTTCCTGGTGCTGCACGTATGACCGTGGCGGTGGCGTGAGGGCAGGTCGGCCCCCGCGGCACGCCGGCACACGAACCTCGCGCGCGGGCCTCGTGTGGATGCTCGCCGTTGCGGCCGTCATCGGCATCCTGCGCGTGTGGGCGACCGCTGGCGTGTCGCCCCTCGTCCTTTCTGACAGCGGCCTGTTCACGGGGCTGACGACCGCGCACGTGCTCGATGGGACCCTGCTGCAGTGGCCTCGAGCTCCGATCGTGCCGCTGCTCGCCTGGGCCATTGGCGGCGTCGAGTCACGCGTCGTGGCGCTGCAGGTCATCGTCGGCGCCGTCGCCTGGGCGCTGTTGGCGGTCGTGGTGATCGCGTCGATGCGCACCGCGCGCGGGCGCCTCGTCGCGGGCGTCGTCGTGGCCGGCGTGGCCGTGCTCGACCGCATCGCGCAGTGGGATGCGGTGTTGCTGGCCGAGTCGGTGTCGTTCTCGTGCCTCGCGCTCGTCGTCGCCGCGCTGCTTGGACTGCTGCAACGCTGGACGTGGCCACGGGCGGCCCTGACGTTCGCAGCGGCCGCGGCCTGGAGCTTCACGCGGGATCTCGACACCTTTGCGGTGACGGCTCTGGCCGGGATGGCGCTGGCGTGGGCCGTGTGGAGCCATTCGTGGCGGCGCTGGCTGCCGCTCGCGGCGGGCGTGCTCGTCGTCGCACTGACGGCGCAGCACCTGTCGGCGCGGGCCGTGCGCTGGCAGTTTCCTTTTCTCAACGTGCTGGCCCAGCGCATCCTCCCAGAGCCGGTCCGCACCTCGTTCTTCGCGTCGCGCGGGATGCCGGTCAGCGATCGGCTGATGCGGCTGTCGGGGCAGTGGGCCGGGAGCGAGGAACTCGCGTTCTACAGGGATCCCGCGCTGGCCGGCTTCCGCGAGTGGCTCGCGCGCGACGGCCGTCGCACGTACGTGGCCTTCCTGCTGGCCTACCCGGGGTACCTGCTGTCGGAGCCCCGGCGCGAGTGGGCGACGATCGTGGCCCCGACGGTCATCGACTATCGCCCTCGGGGCTACGTGCCGCCGTTCGGCGAGCGATTCGCGCAACTGATAGTGCCTGCCGGACAGACCGTGACGCCGTGGTTGGCGCTCGTGCTTGCCGGGGTTGCGACGGTGTATCGGCGACTGGTGAACCGGCCCGTGGCGGTGGCTGGTGCCGCGCTTGTCGTCGCCGCCGTGGCGACGGGGTTGGCCGCGTGGCACGCCGACGCGATGGAGATCCGGCGGCACGCCCTGCCGGCGTCGATGATGGGCCATCTCGGCCTCTGGCTGATCGTCGTCGCGCTGGCCGATGCCGAACCTCCGCACGACACGGCTGCCCCGGTGCAGCCGGGCGTGCCGGTATAATGCCGGGCTTGTCTTCCCCGGCGGAGCAGGGCCTGATGACGGTTGCAGTGGTAGGGGCTGCCGGTCAGCTCGGCAGCGAATTGGTGCAGGTGCTCTCGACGCGAGGCCACCACGTCGTCGCCCTGGTGCGGCGCGACGTGGACGTGACCGATCACGCGGCCGTGCTCGACATCGTGCCGCGCACGGGCGCGTCGGTGGTCGTGAACTGCACGGCGTTCAACGACGTGGACGGCGCCGAGGATCGCCCGGGCGACGCGCTGGCGGCCAACGCTTTCGCGGTGCGCTCGCTGGCGCGGGCCTGCGCCGAGACCGGCGCCACGTTCGTGCACTACAGCACCGACTTCGTCTTCGACGGGACGGCCAGCGCGCCCTACACCGAAGCCGACCGCACGAATCCCCAGAGCGTGTACGCGCAGTCGAAGCTGCTGGGCGAGTGGTTCGCCGCCGACGTGCCGCGGCACTACGTGCTGCGCGTCGAGTCGCTCTTTGGCGGCAGGGCCGCCCGCAGCAGCGTCGACAAGATCGTCGATGCCGTGGCCGGCGGGCGCCCGGCGCGCGTGTTTGCCGACCGAACGGTGTCGCCCAGCTACGTCGAGGACGTGGCGCTGGCCACCGAGGCGCTGCTTGCGCGCGGCGCCGCCCCGGGCCTGTACCACTGCGTCAACGACGGGTCGGCGACCTGGCTGGGCGTGGCCGAGGAGGTGGTACGGTTGCTTGGGGCCGATCGCGGGCTCCTCGAACCGGTCAAGGTCGCCGACGTCGCGCTCAAGGCCAAACGGCCGCAGTACTGCGCCCTGTCGAACGCGAAACTGGCCGAGGCCGGGGCCGCGATGCCCGATTGGCGCGACGCGCTGGCCCGCTACCTCCGCCGCCGCGGGTGATCGCCTCGGGGCCGCCCGAGGCGCCCGGTGCCTGGTCACGGTCGGCGACGCGACGCCCGGCTGCCGCGCCCCTGTATAATGTCGTGTTTTGCGGGCCCCGGCGGGCCTGCCGCAGAGGATCATGGCCAAGCGTGCGCTCATCACCGGCATCACCGGGCAGGACGGCTCGTACCTCGCCGAATTGCTCCTGTCAGAAGGATACGAAGTCTTCGGCGCCATCCGCCGCCTGAGTGCGCCGAACGTCTGGCGCATCGAGCACCTGCTCGACAGGATCACGCTGGTCCAGGCCGACCTGCTCGATCAGCTCTCGCTGATCAAGGCGATGTCCGAGGTGACGCCGCACGAGGTCTACAACCTCGCCGCGATGTCGTTCGTGCCGGCGTCATGGGCGCAGCCGATGCTCACGGGCGAGTTCAACTCGCAGGGCGTCACGCGCGTGCTCGAGGCCATCCGGCAGGTCGATACCTCGATCCGCGTCTACCAGGCGTCCTCGTCCGAGATGTACGGGAAGGTGCGCGAGGTGCCGCAGACCGAGCTGACGCCGTTCTACCCGCGCAGCCCGTACGGCGTGTCGAAGGTCTTCGGTCACTACATCACGGTCAACTACCGCGAGAGCTACGACCTGTTTGCGGTCAGCGGTATCCTGTTCAACCACGAGTCGCCGCGCCGAGGCCTCGAGTTCGTGACCCGCAAGGTCACCGACGGCGTCGCGCGGATCAAGCAGGGCAAGCAGAAGGACCTGAAGCTCGGCAACCTCGACGCGCAGCGCGACTGGGGCTTTGCGGGCGACTACGTGCGCGCGATGTGGCTGATGCTCCAGCAGGATCGCCCGGACGACTACGTGATCGCGACCAACGAGGCGCACTCGGTGCGCGAGCTCGTCGAGATCGCGTTTGGCCACGTCGGCCTCGACTGGCAGGAGTTCGTGAAGATCGACCCCGCGTTCCTGCGCCCCGCCGAGGTGGATCACCTCATCGGCAACCCCGAGAAGGCGCACAAGGAACTCGGCTGGAAGCCGTCGGTCGACTTCAAGGGTCTCGTGACCATGATGGTCGATGCCGACATGGAGCGGGTGAAGCAGGGCAAGTAGCCCGGCACGCGCGGAGGCACATCATGCGAGCGGCACTGGCACTCGTCACCTGCGGGCTCCTCGTCACGACCGTCGCCGGCCGCGCGCCTGCGCAGCCTTCGCCGTCACCGGCGGCGCCTGCCCCGCAGACGGCGGCGCCTGCGCCTCAGCCCTCGTCGTCGCCTGCAGCCGTCGCGGCGCCGGTCGCGCCGCTGTCGCCCGAGCGCGAGCAACGGCTGCGCGCCCGCGCGGTGGCCTACTACGAGGGGCGGCGTACCCGCGACCAGCGCGTCCTGTACGACCTGCACGAGCCCGCGTACCGTGCCAGGGTCGATTTCAGTACGTTTGCGCAGCAGACGACCGTCAGGCTGCGGTTCACGCTGCTCAAGTTCGAGGTCGTCTCGGTCGAGGCGCAGCCCGACGAAGCGGCACTCGTGAAAGTCGCGCTGCGGATGGACCTCGGCCGCTTTGGGGACACGCCCGTCGATCCCGTCGATCGCTGGGTGTGGCGCGACGGCGACTGGTGGATCACGTTCCGCGAGATCGACCTCCCGTTCCCCAAGTAGCCCGTCCGCGGTCGCTGCCACGCCGCCCGGCCTGCGCCCACCCGGCGCGCCGGGGGTCCTCTCCGCTTCCTCCGTCGCGCACGCGTGTCGGGTTTCGCCTACGCCCTGCGATTACTCGGTGCACGGCGCTCGCGGCATGCCGCGGTCCGTGCCCGGTCTGCCGCCTTTGGCGATCGGTCTCCACGAGGCTCGAGGAGGCTTCATGGTCACCCGTTCGTCTGTCGTGCTCCTGCTCGCCGCGCTGGCGCTGCTGCCCGCCCCGGCCGCCGCCGACAACACGTCGTGCGCCAATGCCCACTTCCTGTTCATGGGCGTGGCCCGCGGCGTGGGCGTGTCGAATGCGGCGCCGCGGTACTTCAAGGCGCGCGTCGTCGCGGGCCGGTCGTACTCGTTCTACACGTGGGCGCCGTTCCAGGACGCTGGCGACGGCGAGGCCAACGTGCAGCACACCCTCTTCGCTGACAGCACGTGTACGACGCTGGCCACGACGGTGGTGACGTCGGCCAGGGAGCCATCGGTCGAGGTCGACGGGCACATCGGTGGCAGCCACACGATCATCCCGACGTTCACCGGCACGCTCTACATCAAGGTGCAGGCGTTCGGGCCCGGCTTCGTGACGGCGTTCACGGCGATGCACGAGACCACCCTGTTTTCGCCGTGGTGGTACGCGGCCGGCGACTACAACGCCTTCGCGGAGATCAAGAACGCCACCAACACCACCCTGACGTATGCCCTGACCGCGTACCGGTCGAACGGGACGGTGTGCGGGAGCACGACCGCCAGCCTGCCGGCAGGGGGAAACATCGGCATCAACATCCGGAACCTCGGCACCTGCCAGGCCGCTGGCTCGGGGTCGGCGCAGATCGCCTTTCAGGGCCCGCCGGGAGCCATCGTCGCGAACATCACGACGCTCGACGGCGCGCTCGGGCTGTCGTTCGACGCACCGTTCACGCCACGCATGCCGTGGGCGCTCACGACGCAATAGCTGCGTCTTGCCCATCGGCACAGGCCGCCCGCACGGGTCGTGGCAGGGCCAGGCCACGGGCAGTCCATGACGGGTCTTCTATCGACTGGAGCGTCATCGTGTTTCGTTTCATTGCCATCGGGTTGTCGATCCTCGTGTTGGTGTCGGTGGCCGGGCCCGCGTCGGCCGCGAACACCACCTGCACGAACGCCGACTTCGTGTTCATGGGCGTCGGCCGGACGCAGACGGTCGCGAGTGGCGCATCGGTGTTCTACAAGGTGCGCGTCGTCGCCGGCCGTTCGTACTCGGTCTCCACGTGGGCGCCGGCGCACGACGCCGGGCAGGGGACCGCGAACCTGAACCACGAGTTCTACGCCAATAGCACCTGCACCATCGCCGCGATGACCGTGTCAAACGACGATACCGAGCCGCGGCTGGTGCTGGATGCGCACAACGGCGACAACGACTCGATCATCCCGAACTTCACCGGTACGATGTACATCCGTGTGACGAACGGCGGGGCAGCGGCGGTGGCGGCGACGACGACCTTCCAGGAGTCGACGATCTTTTCGCCGTGGTTCTTCGTCGGCGGGGCGTACAACGCGTTTATCGAGTTGAAGAACACGACCGAGTCGACGATTGCCGTGCAGATCAGGGCGTTGTCACCGTCGGGGGCGGTGTGCGGCACGGCCGGCGGGGCGCTGGTGGCCAATGCGAACGTCGCGTGGAACGTCAGGGAGTTCGCGTCGTGCGTGACGGCGGGGTCGGGGTCGGTGGAAGTGGCGTTCTATGGGCCTCCCGGGGCGGTGGTCGGGAACGTGACGACCCTCGACGGCGTGCTCGGGCTGTCGTTCGACGCGCCGTTCACGGCGCGGATGCCGTGGGGGCCTGGTTCGGTGTTCGATCCGTCAGTGACGGCAGCGGCGCGGTGAGCGAGGCTGGATTGGTTGCAGGCCAAGATTCTGGCGCCTCGAGCGTGAGCGCGGGCCGTCGTTGACGGCGTCGAGCCTCCGGCGTAGACTGCGCGCGTCGCCGACGTCAGTTGTGTCGTGAGCCCGCTGGAGGCTACGGCACCCCACCCGTTCTCCCCAGGCGCGTGGGCTGGCCGCGGCGTGCAGCTTCGGAGGAGGCTCACATGCGTATCCGTGCCCTTGGGTTCGGCCTGGCGTTTGCCACGGCTCTCTCGCTGATGCCGTCGGTGGCGTACGCCGACAACACCACCTGTGCGAACGCCGACTTCCTGTTCCCCGGCATTGGCCGCGGCCAGACGGTGAGCAACGCGACGACGCGCTACTACAAGGCTCGCGTGGTCGCGGGGCGTTCGTACTCCGTGTACAGCTGGGCGCCGTACCAGGACGCCGGTGAGGGTGGCGCCAGCATCGACCACGCGTTCTACACGAACTCGACGTGTTCGACCGCTGCCGGGACCACTGATACCTCGGCGAACGAACCGTGGGCAGTCGTGACGAGCATGTCGGGCGACAACGACACGATCATCCCGACGTTCACCGGGACGATGTGGATCTCGGTGTCCAACTCCGATGCCACCGGGTACACCGTGTTCACCGCGGTCCAGGAGACGACGATCTTCTCGCCGTGGTGGTACGCCGCCGGGAACTACAACGCGTTTGCCGAGATCAAGAACGCGACGGATACTTCTCTCACCTACACGTTGACGGCCTACGGTCCCAACGGCACGGTGTGTGGCACGTCCAGCGGCTCGCTCAGCGCCAACGGCAATATCGGCATCAACATCCGCAACCTCGGGACGTGCCAGGTCGTGGGGTCGGGTTCGGCGCAGGTGGCGTTCCAGGGCCCCCCGGGGGCGGTCGTTGGCAACATCACGACGCTCGACGGCACGCTCGGCATCTCGTTCGACTCGCCGTTCACCCCGCGCATGCCGTGGGCGATCAGCACGCAGTAGTCGTGGCGTTGCGGAGGCTGGCGTGGTGAACCGTCACCTCGCCGTGCCGCCGCGCTCTCACACCTCCGGGCCGCATCGGTGCGGCCCGGAGGTCTTCACCCCCGAGGTCGATCGTCGATGCCCTTGATGCGAACGCGCACGTGGCTCGTCGCCGCCTTGGTGGCTGTGATCGGTACGGTCGCAGCGCCTGCCGTCAGGCCGACCCACGCGCAACAGGCGGCGGTGGCTCGCGTCACGGGGGCGCTCGGCGAACTGCTCAGGCGTTACGCCGAGATCCTTCCCCTCGACATTCGGCTCGACCCCGCGGTGGCCGGCGCAGCGGTCGACATCGACGCGACCGGGCTGTCGCCGTACGTGGCGCTACGCGAGATCCTGCTGGCGTCCGGCGTCGACTACGTCATCGTCCAGCGGGGCGAGCGGTACTCGCTTGTCGCTGGCGATGCG
>JAEUQQ010000622.1 GCA_016789685.1 Acidobacteriota bacterium
TACACCGGCGAAGACGGCTTCGAGGTCTTCGTGGCGCCGCAGTCGGCCGACAAGCTCTGGCTGGCGTTGCTCGACGCCGGCAAGGAGGCCGGCCTGATTCCGGCCGGACTCGGCGCGCGCGACACCCTCCGCCTCGAGGCCGCGATGCGCCTGTACGGCAACGACATCGACAAGGGCACGACCGTCCTCGACGCCGACCTCGGGTGGATCATCGGCTGGGGCAAGACCGGCTTCCTCGGCGAAGAGGTCCTGCGCGCGCAGCGTGAGCACGGAACCACGCGGAAGCTCGTCGGGTTCGAAATGATCGACAAGGGCATCGCGCGCCACGGGTACCCGGTGTGGATCGATGGCGCCCCGGTGGGCACCGTCACCAGCGGGACGCAGACGCCGTTCCTCAAGAAGGCCATCGGCATGGCCTACGTGCCGACCGCCGCCGCGACGGTGGATCGCGACATCGACATCGAAGTGCGCGGCCGCCGCCTCAAGGCGCGCATCGTTCCGTTGCCGTTCTACAAGCGACCGAGGACCTGACATGTATCCGACCGAGTTCAAGTACACGAAAGACCATGAGTGGGTGCGCCTCGAGGGGAACGAGGCCGTCGTCGGCGTCACCGACTACGCGCAGCAGCAGCTGGGCGACGTGGTGTTCGTGGAACTGCCCGAGATCGGGCGGCAGCTGGCCCAGGGCGAGGTGTTCGGGACGATCGAATCGGTCAAGGCCGTGTCGGAGCTGTTCAGCCCGCTCGGCGGAGAGGTCATCGCGATCAACGGCGACCTCGCCACGACGCCCGAAGCGGTGAACACGAAGCCGCACGAGACGTGGATGATCAGGATCCGTGTCACCAATGCCGCCGACGCCGCGTCATTGTTGTCGAGTACCGACTACGACGCACTGACCGCGTAGCGCGGCGCCGTCGAACCTGCGAGGCATCGCCCGTGCCCGGTGCCTCGCCGTGGCGACCGGGAACGTGACGGCCGGTCTGCCTGCGGGCAGCCGTCGCGCGTTTCGCGGCACCGGCCCGGGCCTCCTCTCGTTTCCGGCGGATCGCAGCATGGCGGTCGCGCCTGCTGCAGACGTCGATGACCACCACCAGTGCCAACGAGTTCGCGTCGCGCCACATCGGGCCGCGCGGGGATGAACGCGCCGAGATGCTGCGGGCCGTCGGGGCCGACACGCTCGACGCCCTGATTGCCGAGGCGGTGCCGGCCGGCATCCGCCTGCCGGGCCCCTTGCCGTGCCCCGAGGGCGAGACCGAGGCGGCCTACCTGGCGCGCCTCCGGACCATCGCGGCGAAGAACGAGATCTACCGGTCGTTCATCGGCCTCGGCTACTACGGCACGTTCACGCCGAGCGTGATCCTGCGCAACGTGCTCGAGAACCCCGGCTGGTACACACCCTACACGCCCTACCAGGCCGAGATCGCCCAGGGCCGCCTCGAGGGCCTCCTGAACTTCCAGACGGTCGTGCGCGACCTCACCGCGATGGAGGTGGCCAACGCGTCGCTGCTCGACGAGGCCACGGCGGCGGGCGAGGCGATGACGCTGCTGCGCCGGATGTCGAAGAAGCCGGCCTCGGCCAACGTCTTCGTCGTGGCCGATGGCTGCTTCCCGCAGACGCGTGCCGTCGTCGAGGGCCGTGCGACACCGCTCGGCCTGTCGGTCGCCACGATGCCGATCGACACCATCACGTTTGCCGACGATGTGTTCGGGGTGCTGGTCCAGACGCCCGACATGCACGGCGAGGCGCGCGACCTGTCGGCACTGATCGCCGAGGCGCACGCGCATGGCGTGCTGGTCGCTGTGGCGACCGACCTGCTTGCGCTTACGCTGTTCGTGCCGCCAGGCGAGATGGGCGCCGACGTGGTGCTCGGCAGCGCCCAGCGCTTCGGCGTGCCGATGGGGTACGGAGGCCCGCACGCCGCGTTCTTCGCGACCCGCGAGGCGTTCGTGCGCCACGCACCGGGGCGGATCATCGGCGTCTCGGTCGATGCCGAGGGCCAGCCGGCGTATCGGATGGCGCTGCAGACGCGCGAGCAGCACATCAGGCGCGAGAAGGCCACGTCGAACATCTGCACGGCGCAGGCGCTGCTGGCCAACATGGCCGGCTTCTACGCGGTCTGGCACGGGGCAGACGGACTGAAGGCCATTGCGGCGCGTACGCACGCCTCGACGGTTGCCCTCGCAGATGCCCTCACGACGCTGGGATACCGCGTCGAGACGCGGGCGTTCTTCGACACACTCCGCATCGCAGCGCCCGGGCGGGCCATTGCCATTCGCGACATCGGCGCCCGCCATCGCATCAACCTCCGCATCGTCGATGCTGACACCGTCGGCGTGTCGTTCGACGAGACGACGACGGCGCAGGATGTGCGCGATGTGGTCGAGGTCTTTGCAGGGGCGGCGGAGAGGCCGGCGCCGGGCGTCACGATCGTCGAGGGCAGCACGAGGATTCCGGCACCGCTGCAGCGGCGCTCGGCGTTCCTGACGCACCCGGTGTTCGAGCGTTACCGGTCAGAGACGCAGATGATGCGGTATCTCAAGACCCTCGAGCGCAAGGACGTCGGGCTCGACACGTCGATGATTCCGCTCGGCTCGTGCACGATGAAGCTCAATGCCGCAAGCGAGATGATGCCCGTGACGTGGCCGGAGTTCGGGGCGCTCCATCCGTTCGCGCCCGCCGGGCAGGCCGCCGGGTATCAGCAGATCGTCGAGGAACTCGAGGCCGCGCTGAAAGCTGTGACCGGGTTTGCCGCCGTGTCACTGCAGCCCAACTCGGGTGCGCAGGGCGAACTCGCGGGCTTGCTCGTCATCCGCGCCTATCACCATGCCCGTGGCGACCAGCACCGCGACGTGGTGCTGATCCCCTCGTCTGCGCATGGCACCAACCCGGCGAGTGCCGTGATGGCGGGCATGAAGGTCGTCGTCACGGCGTGCGACGCGCACGGCAACGTCGACGTGGCCGACCTGCGCGCCAAGGCCGAGAAGCACGCGGCCAACCTCGCCGGGCTGATGGTGACGTATCCATCGACACACGGCGTGTTCGAGGACGCCATCCGCGAGGTGTGCGAGATCATCCACGCGCACGGCGGCCAGGTCTACATGGACGGCGCGAACATGAACGCCCAGGTGGGGCTCACGAGCCCGGCGATGATCGGCGCCGACGTGTGCCACCTCAACCTCCACAAGACGTTCGCGATTCCCCACGGCGGTGGTGGCCCCGGCATGGGGCCGATCGGGGTGGTGGCGCACCTCGCGCCCTTCCTGCCGGGCCATCCCCTGGTCACGACCGGCGGCGCGGCAGGCGTGCTGCCGGTGGCCGCGGCGCCCTTCGGCAGCGCCAGCATCCTGCTCATCTCGTACGGCTACATCCGGATGCTCGGTGGCGAGGGCATGACGTCGGCGACGGCGCACGCCATCCTCAACGCCAACTACATCAAGGCCCGCCTGGCGCCGCACTACCCGGTGCTCTACGCACGGGCCAACGGACGCGTGGCGCACGAGCTGATCTTCGACCTCCGCCCGTTCAAGCAGCAGTCGGGCATCGACGAAATCGACGTGGCGAAGCGCCTGATGGACTTCGGCTTCCACGCGCCGACCGTGTCGTTCCCCGTGGCGGGGACCTTGATGATCGAGCCGACCGAGAGCGAGTCGAAGGACGAACTCGATCGGTTCTGCGACGCGCTGATCGCGATTCGCCACGAAATCCAGGCGGTCATCGACGGCACGGCCGACCGCGCCGACAACGTGCTCAAGCACGCGCCGCACACGCTGCGGGCGGTGACGGCCGACACCTGGACGCGCCCCTACACGCGCGAGCAGGCGGCCTACCCGCTGCCGTTCGTCCGCGCCAACAAGGTGTGGCCGGCAGTCGCGCGCATCGACAATGCGCACGGCGACCGCAACCTGGTCTGCGCGTGCGTACCGATCGAGGCCTACGCCGAGTCGCCGGGCCAGTAGCCGCCGGGCCGCCACGCGCGGTGCGGGGAGCATCTTGCGGAATCACGACCACGAGCCGTCCAGACCGGGCGGCTCGTC
>JAEUQQ010000628.1 GCA_016789685.1 Acidobacteriota bacterium
GCGCGACTGGCGATGCAGGATCGCCTCGGCTCCGTCGCCGGAACCGAGCGCGAGCGCGCTGATGACGAGCAGGGCAAGCGACGTGCGCATCTTCATGATCACCCGCGGACGGCACCCGGGCACGCCCGCCGGCATGCTAGCACCCGGAACAGGCGGCGTGTGGCAGGGTGGCACGGCGCTCGGCGTCATGGCCTGCGCGGTCATGTGCGCCGGCAATGACATGCGATAGCATGGGCGCATGACGACCAAGCGGCCAGAATCCACGCTGGGCGCGGGATGGGAGAAGCTGGTCAGGGAACAGCTCGAACGCATCCTCGCGGGATCGACGTTCCAGCAGGTCGATCGCCTGCGCCGGTTCCTCAGCTTCGTGGTCCTCGAAGCCATCGCGGGCCATCGCGACGAACTCAAGGAGTACGTAGTCGGCATCCAGGTCTTCGGCAAGGAGACCTCGTTCGATCCCCGCACCGACCCGGTCGTGCGCGTGCAGGCCCGGCGCCTGAGGGCGCGGCTGGTGCAGTACTACGCCGAAGAAGGCGCGGCCGACGAGATCGTCATCGACCTGCCGAAGGGCGGCTACTGCCCGGTGTTCTCGCACCGGCAGGGCGAAACCGCGCGGCGCCACACGCTCAGCACCGCCATCGTCAACCGGAACACCGCCTGCGTGCTCGAGTTCGCGGATCACAGCCCGGGCGGCGACCTGGGCTACTTCTGCAAGGGTCTGCGCGAAGAGGTCATCCACCACATGTCGTCACTCGCGAACCTGCGCGTGCTGGCGTGGGAGGAGACGGCCCCCGACGGCCTGCAGGAGCGCTCGTCGCCAGACGATGCGGCGGTGATCATCACGGGCAGCGTACGCACGTCAGGCGACCGCGTGCGGGTCACGGCGCGCTTCCTCGACGGCATCACGCGGTGCTACCTGTGGTCGACCTCGATCGATGGCCTCGTGAGCGACATGTTCGGCACGCAGGAACGCGTCGCGCAGACGATCGCCGACAAGCTCGGATCTGAACTGGTGGCGCTGTCGTCGCCGCGCCGGCGTCGCCCGGGCGCGGTGAACCTGGCGGCGCACAACCTCTACCTCCAGGGCAGGTATCACCTCAGCCAGCGCACCGAGGAAGGACTGCGCAAGGCCGTGGAGTTCTTCGAGAAGTCACTGACAGAGGATCCCGAGTACGGCATCGCACACTCGGGCCTGGCCGACGCGTACGCCCTGCTGGCGCACTACGGCGTGCTGGGGCCCGCCGAGGTCTGGACGAAGGTCGCGGCGACGGCCGCGTCGGCCGTGATGCTCGACGGCGACTCGGCCGAGGCGCAGACGTCACTGGCGCATGCCAAGGCCACGCAGGACTGGGACTGGCAGGGAGCCGAGCACGCGTTCAGGCGGGCCATCTCGCTCGATCCCAGCTACGCCACCGCGCACCACTGGTACGCGACAAGCGTGCTGGTGCCGACCGGACGCATCGACGAGGCCCTGTCGCAGTTGCGCATCGCGCAGTCGCTCGATCCGGTCTCGGCGATCATCGCGCGCGACGTCGCGATGATGTACTACTACAAGCACGACTTCGATTCGGCCCTCGAGCAGTGCGACAACGCGATCGAACTCAATCCCCACTTCGCGCCCGCGTACCTGACGCTGGGCTTCGTCCAGGAACAGCGCCACGACCTCGACGAGTCTGAAGCGGCGCTCGAGCGCGCCGTCAGGCTGGCGCCGCGCAGCCCCCGCTCGATCGGGGCGCTCGCGCGATTCTGCGCGATCACCGACAAGCGCCGCCGCGCGCTGATGCTCCTGCACACGCTCGAGGCCCTCGCCAAGGATCGTTACGTCACGCCGTTCGAGTTCGGCGCACTCTACTTCGGGCTGGGACAGATCGACGAGAGCCGCACATGGCTGGCCAAGGCCGTCGATGACCGGAGCTTCGAACTCCTGGCCAGCAGGGCCGACCCACGGTGGGAATCGCTGCGCGAGCACCCGGCGCTGGCCCCCATCGTCGCCAAAGCCGGGACGGTCGCGCCGCCGGTCGATTCCCTGCTGGTCACCGCTGCGCGCTGATGCGGGCACGACGCAACGGGGCCGCACACGGTCGTGGCGGCCCCGCCAGTGTCTATCGGGTGACGACGGAACGCACCGCGGCGACAACGGCCGCAGCGGTGATGCCGAACTCGCGGAAGGCCACGTCGTACGGGGCCGACGCTCCAAACGACGACATCCCGACGAACACGCCCTCGCGGCCGATGTAGCGTTCCCAGCCCAGGCCCACGCCGGCCTCGACGGCCACGCGGCCACGAATCGCCGCCGGCAGCACGCTGTCGCGGTATGCCTGCGACTGCTGCTCGAACAGCTCCCACGACGGCATGCTCACGACGCGCACCGGGCAGCCGTCGGCCGACAGCGTCGCGGCCGCCTCGAGCGCGAGGCCGACCTCTGAGCCCGAGGCGATGAGGATCGCGCGGGCGCCCGGCGCGTCGAGCAGCACGTAGCCGCCCTTCGCGAGGTTCGACGCGGGCGCGAATGTCGACGGATCGAGCGTCTTCACCTTCTGACGCGTGAGCACGATCGCCGTCGGGCCACTGCGGCGTTCGAGCGCGAGTCGCCACGCAGCCGCCGTCTCGTTGGCATCGGCCGGCCTGAGCGTCACGAGGCCGGGCATCGCACGCAGCGACGCGAGTTGCTCGACGGGCTGGTGCGTCGGGCC
>JAEUQQ010000630.1 GCA_016789685.1 Acidobacteriota bacterium
CCTTCGTGGGCGCCGAGGCGGTGGCGCAGGGCGCCGATACGCTGATCACCTGCGGCGGCGTGCAGTCGAACCACGCGCGCGTCACGGCGGCGGTAGCCGCGCGGCTGGGCATGCGGTGCCTGCTCGTGGCCAACGGCGAGCCCCAGGCGGTGCCGACCGGCAACGCCAGGCTGGCGGCCATCTACGGTGCCGAGATCCACTACGTCGCGAGCCGCGACGAGCGGGCTCCGCGGATGGCCGCGCTCGCCGACGACCTCGCCCGGCGCGGCCGCAGGCCCTTCGTCATCCCGCTCGGCGCCTCGGTGCCCCTCGGCGCCTACGCGTTCGACGTCGCCATCGACGAACTGCTCGGGCAACTCGACGGCCCCCCCGACCTGATCGTGGTCTCGACGTCGAGCGGCGGCACGCAGGCAGGCCTTGCCGCGGGCTGTCTCCGGCGAGGCATTCCGACTCGCGTTGTCGGCATCAGTGCCGACGACCCGGCGGCGGCGATCGGCGCGACGGTCAGGCCACTCCTCGCTGGACTCGAGACGCTGTGGCACGACGGCCTCGACCGCGAGACCCACGCCCACGTCGAGGTCGACGACACGCAGGTGGGCGCCGGCTACGGCATCCCGACCGATGCGTCATCAGAGGCCGCGTCGCTGTTCGCCCGGCTCGAGGGCCTGATTCTCGACCCGACCTACACGGCCAAGGCCGCCGCGGGACTGATCGGGATGTTGCGGGGTCAGAAGAGAGGGGCAGGGACGATCCTCTTCTGGCACACCGGCGGCTTGCCCGGTGTTTTCGTCTGACACCGGTCGCCCGTTCACGCCCTGGCACGCGTGAATGCGCAGCCGCAAGCTCTGCCGTATGTCGGGATCGCCGCCAGGCTCGATCTCCGACCTATCTGGTCGTGATACACTCGGCATCCTGAGATTGAGTCGCACTTTGACCGCCTTCTCCATCGCACAGACACCGCAGATGCCGTCGCACCAGCCCGTTCCGCTGTCAGCCCTGCCGCCCGGCACGTTTGCACGCGTGCTCAGCAGCCAGCTCACCGTGGACGACTGCTCGCTCCTGCGTGCCCTCGGACTCACCGACCACTGCGTCGTCCGCGTCTGCAAGGCTGGGGAACCCTGCATCGTCCAGGTTCGCACCACGCGCATCGGCCTCGCCAGGTCGGTCGCCGACGGCATCCTGGTCGTGCCAGAGTCGAGCACCCCGGCGGCGTAACCCGGCATGCCTGCCCGCGCTGAGACCACCGGCACGGGCGAGCGCCCGCGTCTGTCGACGCCGTCGCTCACGCACATCGCCCTGCTCGGCAACCCCAACACCGGCAAGACCACGCTGTTCAACCGGCTGTGCGGCGCGCGGGCCAAGACCTCGAACTTCCCCGGCACCACCACCGGCGTCCGCTACGGGCGCCTGCTGGCCGACAACGGCGGCGCGGCCGAGGTCATCGACCTGCCGGGCCTGTACGAACTGCACCTCGACGTGCCGGAGTCGCGGCTGTGCCGCGACGTCCTCGCCGGCGTCGGCCCGTACCGCTCGCCAGATGCGGTCATCGTGGTCATCGACGCGTGCAACCTCACGCGCAACCTGGTGCTCGCGGGCGAGATCCTCGCGAGCGGCCTGCCGGCGGTCGTGGCCCTCAACATGGTCGACCTCGCGCAACGCCGCGGGCTCACGCTCGACGCCGCCACGCTGTCTGAGGCGATCGGCTGCCCGGTCGTGCCGATGGTGGCTCGCAAGGGCATCGGCCTCGACGAACTGCGCGCGGCCCTCTCGGCCCAGCTCGAGGCCGCC